>JAIVJE010000510.1 GCA_020200195.1 Acidobacteriota bacterium
TACTAGTAGTGTCCGGCTTTAGCCGGACCACCAAGTCCGGCTGAAGCCGGATACAACGGCAAGAACAATCTGGACAGGATTGCTCAGAACCGCGCGGTGTAGCGCAACGATACGCCACGCCCGGGCGCATCCACGCCCCAGCTGATTCCGCGATAATTCTCGTCGGTCAGATTCTCGACGTCGACGACCACCTCGTGCGCGCCGCGCCGGAATCCTGCGCGCGCGCCGAACGTTGCGTAGCCGGGAATCGATGAGTACAGCGACCCGGAGTTGACGCCCGGCCCGAGGACGCGATCCTGAATCTGCCCCAGCGTCTCCCCAGTGACCGTCAGCACATCGTCAGCCGATCCGGCAATCCCATCGGGACCGTTGCCGATCCAGCCCCGCGCGCGCGCGCCGTTCAGAAAGAAGGCGCGGATACTGGCGCGTGAGCGGCCGGCGCCGGTGCGCCGGTCGCCGAGATCGAGCGAGGACAGGTGGGTCTGGCTCCAGGCCACGTGGGCATACGGTTCGATCCACCATGCGGCGCCAGGCTTCCATCGGAGCGTTAGCCAGGCTTCAGGCGCGGGCGTGCCCCCTTCGATGTTCGGCGGAAGCCCGGTCTCCTTGTCCTTCGCGCGCAGATACGTGAACGCCGTGTGCACGCTTATGGCCGCGCCGATGTTGATGTCAGCTGCGTGCTCGATACCCCAGAGGCGCGCGTCGTCGAAGTTGGCGCGTACGAGCACGGGAACCGTCGTCGCGGCGACGAATACGGCGCCGTTTGCGTTCTGCGACACGATCGGTTGACCGCCGAGCAGAACTCCGGTGGCACCCTGCGGCAGAATCAGAGCCTGCTTCTGAATGTTGTCGTGGATGTTGTTGATGAACACCGTGAGCTCGGACCGCCAGACCTTGCGCCGATACCGCACGGATGCTTCGTACTGGAGACTGGTCTCCGGCCCTACCTGTTCGACCGGATCGCCAGTAGAGACTGCGGCCGCATCAGCGGTGGTCCCCACGGTCCCGCTGAGCCCGGCGACGTCAGGCGCCGCCACCTCGTAGCCGGATCCGGTGAGGCCCAGCGTGCCGAGGTCGGTCATGTGCGGCGCGCGGAACCCGCGGCTGACCGACACGAGCAATCCCCAGCGTTCGCTCGGTGTGGCCACTGCCGACGCGCGGTACGTGACGCTCGAGACGTCGAGGGTATCGCTCGGCCAGAGCGGTTGCCCGTTGACGATCGGGCTGTCGGACACGTCCGCCTCGTAACTCGCGCCACCGTAGCGCACGGATCCCACGACCTTGAGGACGTCGGGCTTCACCTCGAGGGTGCTTTGCGCATACACGCCTCCCTGTCTGAACGTAGCGCCACTTGGCACCCGCGGGCGGCGCGGCGACACGGTCCCCGTCACGGGGTTGACGTTGAACGCGTCGGACGTCAGCTTTTCGAGATACAGGTCTCCGCCGATCACCAGCGACTGCCGCTGTGAGAGCTGGCGTGAGAACGCGGCCTGCGCGCCGTGCACCGTCGTCCGTTCGGGCTCATGGCCGATCGTGGCGGTGGGGTTGCCGTTGCCCCCCTGATTGACGCGTTCCTCCCGCTGGCTGTTCACAGAGTACGTGAGCGACACGTGCTCAAACGGTCCTGCCGACAGACGTTCGAGACGGATCGACGCAAGGTTCAACGACAGACCTTCTAGGTTGGCGATCAAGTTGCCATCGCCGCCAAGCAACTGGTCGTATCGCTTGCCGTCATCCTGATTCGAACGCATGTAGCCTGCGACGATGTGAGTGTCCGGCGAGGGCACCCAATTGGCGCGTATCGAGGAACTCCACTGATGGAAGCCCGTATCGGGAAGCCGGTCGTCCATCAGAGTATCCGACGAGATCCCGAAAAAGCGGGTCACAGCCGCATGGGAATCGACGCCTTCACCGGGACGTATCCGGCCGGTGCGACGCCCGCCGACGCTCGCGGTGGCCCCTACCTTCTGACCTGTGTAGCCAAGAAGCGCCGATCCGCCTCCATTGAGGTGGCCCGTACCCGCGCCGGCCGTCAGCCAACCCCGCCACCGCGGCCCGTCCGGGGATCCCAGCGCTGGCGGCTTGGTATAGAACTGGACGCTGCCCCCGAGCGCGTCGCTGCCGTACTGCGCGCTCGATGGTCCGCGGACGACTTCGATCGTCTCGAGGGATTCGGGATCGATCAGGTCGAGGAACGTATTGACACCCCCGCGCTGCGCGCCGTTCGAATACCGTACGCCATCGACGAAGACGTTGACCTTGTTGCCCGTCAACCCGCGCACGAAGATGCCCGCCATCGTCGGGCTCGTCCGCTGGAGCTGGACGCCTGCTTCACCTTCGATCGCCTGCGCGACCACCGTCTTCACACGGTCGGCGATCTCATCGCCGTTGATGACGTTGACCGGCTGCGCGGATCGGCGCAGGTCCTCGACCGTTTCGCGCGAGGCGCTGACCGTGACGTCTTCGCTGAGCCCGCCGACCTCGAGTGTGACGTCTACGGGTTGTGGAGGTTCGTTCGTGACCGTGATGGCGAGTCGCGTCTCACCGAATGACGGAGCGCGGACCAGCAGCAGGTAGATACCCGGTTGCGCCGCGCGCACTGAAAACTTGCCTTGCGCGTCGGTGCGCGTCGCGGCGACCGTCGTGAGGTCGGGCGTCATCAACAGGACCTCGGCGCCTTTGATAGCGCCGCCCGACGCATCGCGGACTGTCCCGGTGATCGCGACGGCGACCCAGGCCCGCGTGGCCGTGCCTGTCACCAGGACGAGCGTGACCACGAAGGCCGCCTGGAGCCGCGTGCACATCGTCCGACTGTACCAACGGCGGCCAGCTACTACCACACGTAGTAAGTGACTTAGGAGCCAACGACTTTGCCTGGGACCATGATCGTGTTCGCCGCATGGCAGCGCGGACAGGTCCATCGACCTTTCTCTGTCGGGCCTTCCGGCATCCATCCTTCTATCAGGACATTCGCCTGCCCGTGACAATGGGCGCACTGGGTTCCGATCGGCTTCACATCTTTGATGTCCATGGGCTCAGTCTACTCAAGTGACTCGACAATTCCTTCGACAGCCCAGACGCGATCGGCCACGCCCGCTGCCATTGTCGGCGTCACGCGCAACGTCATCCGTCGGCATGCGTGGCTCACGGGACGCGGATTAGACCGATCACCGCGGATCGCGACCTTGCAGCCTGTCACAGCCAGGCTGGCGGAGCGCCCCGGGCCTGCGGCGCGGCAAGGTCGCCCGCCCCGACCGTTGGTCCGAATCACGATTGGACGCGGTCTAGTTAATCCGTAACATCCGCGCGCATCCGCGTCCGGTGAGATCTGCGTAGTCAGCGTCGGAACGGTTTGACTTGGTACTCGAAGACGTTGCGGTTGTGCTCTTCCAGCGTCGACGCGAACGCATGCGAGCCATCGTTGCGGCTGACGAAATACAGATACGGCACGTCCGCCGGACGCGCGACGGCCTCGAGCGATGCGCGTCCTGGTGAAGCGATGGGCCCCGGCGGCAGGCCGGCATAGCGGTAGGTGTTGTAGGGCGAGTGGAACTTCAAATCTTCGCGCGTCAGGTTCCCGGTGTAGCGCCCGGCGCGCTCGAGCGCGTAGATGACCGTTGGGTCGCACTGGAGCCCCATGCCGATCTTCAGCCGATTCGAGTACACGGCGGCGACCATCCCGCGTTCGTCGGCGCGGCCGGTCTCCTTCTCGACAATCGACGACAGCGTCACGAACTCGCGCACGCTGAGTCCACGTTCTGCCGCCTGTGCCCTGAGCTCTGGCGTGAGGGTCTTCTCGAAGGCCGCAACCATGCGGCCGATGAGTTGTTCCGCAGTCGCCCGGCGCGGAAGCGCATACGTCTCTGGAAACAGATAGCCTTCGAGATCCCGCGCCTCCGGGTCGATTTCGCGGACGAGGCTGGCGTCTCGCGTTGCGGCGACAAACTCTGCGGCCGCGCCGAAGCCCTTGGCTTCGAACAGCTCCGCCATCTGCCGGATCGTCAGGCCTTCGCGGAAGGTGATGGATCTGACGTAGACGTCACCGCGCGCGATTCTGTCCACGACTTCGGCCGGCGTCATCGGCCGATCGAACCGGTACTCCCCGGCCTGCAATCGTCGTCCGGCGCCGCGGAGCCAGACCGCCACGCGGAAGACGAAAGAATCTCGCACGACGCCGGCATCGGCCAGGCGACGGCCCATCGCGGCGGGTCCGCTGCCCGCGGGGATCTCCACGAACTGCTCGGCGGCGCTGTAGCCAGGTAGTCCTGCAGAACGACGGCCGCGGCGACCGCGTCGATCAGCGCTTTCCGCTTGCGCCAGTCTTTTTCGCGCACCGCAAGAAGACTCTCTGCTTCACGGCTGCTCAGCCGCTCGTCCTGTAACACGACCGGCGTCTCGACCAGTTCTCGAAGCCGCGCCGCGAGAGTCTCCACCACGGCCGTCAACTGCGTCGGCTCACCGTTCAGACGCCGCGGCAACCCAATCACGACAACGTCGAGTCCGTCCGAGTCGTCATGGAGCGCGCGGATCTCCTGAGCGAGCTGTAGCGCGGCCTTTCCCGGATCTCCGGCGCGTGTAACGGTCTTCCACGGGCGCGCGAGCATTCCCCTCAGATCCGACAACGCCAGCCCGATTCGCCGAGTCCCGTAATCCACGCCGATTGCGCGCATCATAACCAGCGTACACCACGACCGGTGGAGCCCGACTTGGCGGCGCAAGCTGACGCGGGTGGTTGCTATAATTGCCGCACACTCGATGCACACCCGAACTGCCCGAATTGCAGCGCTGAGCCTCGTCGTCGGCACGGCGCTCGCGATGCACGTCGCGTGCAAGGCCGCCCGGCCGCCATCCAAATACACGCAGAAGCTCGTGATCCTCGGGTTCGACGGCATGGACCCCGATCTCGTCGGGCAATGGATGCGCGAGGGTCTACTGCCCAACTTCAAGAAACTCGCCGATCAGGGCGGTTTCTATCCGCTGTCGACGACGATATCGCCTGAGTCCCCCACGGCGTGGGCGTCGTTTGCCACAGGTGTGAACCCCGGGAAGCACAACATCTATGACTTCCTTATACGAGATACGACCACCTACATCCCGGATCTTGGGATGGTCCGCCGAGAACCGCCCGGTTTTCTGTTCGGGTACGTGCCGATCAAGAAGCCCAAGGTTCTGTCGATCCGCGGGGCCACCTCCTTCTGGGTCACTGCCGGCAACGCGGGCGTGCGCTCGAGCATTCTCACGGTGCCCGTGACGTTTCCCCCGGAGGACGTGCCCAACGGCGAGATGCTCTCGGGCCTTCCCGTTCCGGACGTGCGAGGAACGATGGGCACGTTCTACTACTTCGCGACCGACCTCAGCCGGTACGAGGAAGGGAACACGGAGATGGGCGGGATCCTCAAGCGGCTGGACGTGCAGAACGACGTCGCGAGCACCGAGCTCATCGGACCTCCGAACCCGATCGTGAGAAAGAAGATCCAGGAGCTTCGCGTGAAGAGCCCCACACCGAGCGATTCAGACCGCGCGGCGATTGCGGAACTGCAGGCGCGCGAAGACGTGCGCGTGCCGTTCACCATCCGCTGGAACCGGCAGGCCAAAACCGCCACGGTGGATATCGAGGGCAGATCCATCCTGCTTGAACCCGGCAAGATGAGCCGCTGGATCGACCTCGATTTTCGCATCAACCTGCTCGTCCGCGTCCACGGCATGGCACAGATGCTGCTGATGAACGCGGATCACGAGCTGCAGCTGTATATCTCGCCCGTCAATTGGAAGCCGGACAATCCGCCAGTCCCGATCTCCAGTCCCTCCTCGTTCGCCGGTGACCTGTTCCGGAAACTGGGCTACTACCGGACGCTGGGCTGGGCCGAAGCCACCTGGCCGTTGAACGAAGGGCGCATGGACGAGCGAACGTTCATGGAAGATCTGTACAAGGCCTTCGACGACCGCGCGCAAGTCATCCTGAACCGCATCGATTCGCGTGACTGGGATGTGCTCGTCGGTGTCATCGAATCGCCGGACCGCGTGCAGCACATGATGTGGCGGCTGTACGATCCCAAGCATCCGATGTACGACGCCGCGCTCGCGTCGCAGTTCGGCGACTCGATCGCGCGCATCTACCGTCGGGCCGACCAGTTCCTGGCGGAAGTCCTCGAGCACGTCGAGCCTGGGACGGCGATCATGCTGGTCTCCGATCACGGCTTCCACTCGTGGCGCAAGGCCGTGAATGTCAACACCTGGCTCGTGCAGCAGGGCTACGTGGTCATCCAGGGTCAGCAGCCCGGCGACAAGAAGCTGGCTGATCTGTTCGGCGGCGGCGAGTTCTGGGAGAACGTCGACTGGACCCGAACTCGCGCCTACGCCATGGGTCTCGGACAGATCTACTTCAACCTGCGTGGCCGCGAGTCCCGCGGTATCGTCAGCCCCGGCGCCGAGTCCACGCAGCTGGCCGACGAGTTGAGCGCGAAGCTGCTGACGATGACCGACCCCGAGGATGGATCGCGGATCGTCCGCGCCGTGTACAAGCGCGACGACGTGTATTCCGGTGAATACTTGAACAACGCTTCGGAGCTGCAGGTGGGGATGGAGGACGGCTATCGCGTGTCGTGGCAGACGACGCTGGGCGGGTCGCCGCAGGGCATCGTGTATTCGAACATGAAGAAGTGGAGCGGCGATCACGGCGGGTACGACTTCGCCACGACGGCAGGGATGCTCATTTCGAACCGGCCGATCCGCCGGCCGTCACCGTCCATTCTCGACATCGCGCCGACGGTGCTCCAGTTTTTTGGTGTCAGCATCCCTGGCGCCATCGACGGCAAGCCGCTCTTTTAGGGAGGTTATTACGTCAAGAACGGCCGCAAACACCCTCGGTGTTGCCCTGCTGCTGCTGATAAAGGTGGCTGTCCC
>JAIVJE010000511.1 GCA_020200195.1 Acidobacteriota bacterium
GATCCCCACTGTCCGTCCGCGAACTTGTCGGTGATGGGGGCGTGGATGCCGTGCAGCGCGAGCCCTGTTTCGGACAGCCAGTCGCCCAGCTGTTCCACCGCGGTCTCGTCGTGATAATCGAAATGACTCCGGGTAGCGAACAGCTCGATCGCCTCGAACCCATACCCCGCGACCTGCACGAGATGCGCACGCTCGAGCCGGCGTTCGTGGTAGAGGTGCGTGGAGACTCCGAATCGCATGCGCCCCCTGCCGGTTTCAGCGGCTGACAGTAAACCACTGATTGTACCACGGGGTCGACGGCGTCCGCCGGACGTCAGCGTGCCGGACCGTCACCACCCTCCCGCTGCAGTGTCCGGCTTCAGCCGGACTTCAGCGCGCCGGGCCGTTCCCGCGCTCGCGGCGCAGCCTCGCCTACCGAAATTCCTCGATATGCGTCGCGAGAAGCCCGCGCAGGCGATCGAACCTCGTGAGGTTGTCGAGATTGTCCCTGACGTGGCGCAGGGTGCGCGGGATGTATTGAATGTACACGGAGTTCCGGCGCGCCGTGGTCTGGTAGCCGAACGTACCGAGCGCCTTGAGGTTGCGCTGCAAGGCCATGACGTCGAACCGGCCGCGGAATTCCTCGTCGTCGCTCACGCCTTTGAGTGCGAGGAAATAGGCAAGGAGATCCTGAACGGTCTGCTCTGGCAGGTCGACGTATGAGTCCCGGAGGAGCGACACCAGATCGTAGGTGTCCGGTCCCATGCGCGCGTCCTGGAAATCGATGATGTACAGCTCGTCCTCGTGCACCATCAGGTTCCGGCTGTGGTAATCGCGATGGCACAGCACCCTGGGCTCCGCCGCCAGGTCCTGAACGAGCCCGGCAAACTCCGCCCGAAGCTCCTCGCGAGCCGCCGGCGCGATGACGACGCCGCGATAGGCCTCGATGAAATGTTTGATGAAGAAATCGAGCTCCCAGGTGAGCTTCTCGACGTCGAAGGCGATGCCGTACGGCAGGTAGTCCCTGGACTGCAGCTCCGCCCCACGCCGTTGCAGCGTGGCAATCAGCGCGACCGCCTGCCGGTACCATGCCGCGTGCTCCGCAGCTGTCGCGGCGCCCAGGTGCGCCTGCAGCGTGACATCGCCAAGGTCCTGGAGCGCGAGCACTCCGAGATCATCCGCGTGGCCCAGCACCGACGGGATAGGCACCGGCATCTGGCTGAGAAGTCGCGCGACGTTGACGAACGGCAGTTTCTCGAACTCGAAGGGCGCTGAGTGCAGCGACAGCACGATCGACGGCGATTCGGACACCAGCACGCGGAAGTACCGGCGATCGGACGCGTCGCCGGTGAGGGGCATGACGCGGGGTGAATGCGTCGCCAGCCCACTGCGCTGCAGATACCCGTGGATGCGCTCTCGTTGTTCGGTCCCGTTGGCCTGTCGTTTTTCGATCATGGGTCTGGCAGATCCGCGTCGCCTGCTCAGAGCGGACGGATCAGCAAATCGCCTTCGATCCGCTCGCCCCCGGCAGCTTCTCCCAAACGGTCGCCCTCTACGGCGGCGATGGCAATAGACGTGTCGAGATAGTCGCGCGGCGTCCCGATATCCTGAAAGGCCGCATCTGAAATGAAGCCGGCCACTGCATGGGGATTGTCCGCCATCAGTCTTGGGTACACACGGCGCACCGTCTCTTCCGGCACCCCATCAGGCAATGACGCAAACACGCGCGGTTCCACGACCTGCACTCCGATGAAGTGGTACGACGGCCCTGAGGCTCCCGGCCTGGTGAACCCGGTCACCCATCCATCTCTCATCGTCACGCCCCCGTATTGCTCCGGACGGGGATTCGGTATCAGCGCCATCGTGACCGCGGCGCCCGATGCTCTATGCGCGGCGACCATGCCCGGCACGTCGACATCGGTCAGCGTATCGCCGTTCACGAGGAGAAAGGTGTCCGGCCCGAGCAGCGGCAGCGCATGACGCGGCCCACCCGCGGAGCTGAGAACCGGCTGCTCCCAGCAATAGCGCACGCGTGCTCCCAGGTCGGCCCCGTCCCCAACGACGGCCGCAATCGAGGCGGGATGGTGGTGGAGATTGAGCACGAGGTCGGAAATGCCGTGGCCGCAAAGCCACCGGATCACGCGACGCGCCAGCGGTTCGCTGTTGACAGGGACGGCGGCCTTTGCACGAACGTAAGTCAGCGGACGAAGCCGGGTCCCCAGACCGGCCGTGAGGACGAGCGCCCGCATCCGCAATCAGTCGCCGAACATCATGTCGGATCCCGTGAGTCCACATCCGTCGCGATGCTGCAGAAACAGGCCGCGGTAGGAGTCGACGATGTAGTCCGCCGGCGTCCGCCCGAGTGCTTCAGCCATCGCCGCGATTCCGCTCTCGCCACCCTCGATCTCGACGAACACGCCGACCGGAGTCTCGTCGATTGCGACAATCACGTCTTCGCACGAGAACTCCTCACGGTACTTCTGGTAGCGGAACCAGACACGGTATCCGAGCTCCTCGAACACGCGGAGCAACAGATCGCCGTCGCCGACGACCGTTTCCAGCTCCTCGCGAACTTTCATGGCCGAGGCTTGCACGGGACCCTTGAACGTGACACGGCTCTTGCCGTTTTCCACGCGTACGCGCAGCGCGCACTGCCGGCGGCGCAGCTCCTCGTCGGCGTTATCGAGCAGCGCATCCTCCTGAAGGCGGCGCCCGAGCAGCGGCGTGCCGCCGGCCGACAGGATGGCGTTCCGCGCCTCGTCCGCGGAGGAGAATTGCAGCTTGATCTCGCGCTCGATCATGGCCGTACTCATGCAGTGCTCCTTCTCACCTCGTGCCGGAACTTACCGTGCGAACCTCCCGTGCGGAATCTCCGCTGCGGAACCTCTTGTGCGGCACCTCCCCTTCGAACGCTGCGGGCAACTCGTGACCGCGCATTATAGCGAGATGCGCCGGCCGGCTCCACGCCACAACCAACGGCGCAGCGCAACATACATCACAAAGCATTCGACCGCGAATGCCGGAAAACCTAGAAAGCCGGCAACCGGCATCTCGAAGAGCTTGACCTCGGGAAAGATGGGAACGTTGTAGATCCACTTGCTGTGCGCCCAGTAGTTCCAGAATTCCCACACCAGCCCGCAGACCAGACCCGCGACCAGGAGGTTGATCAGCCGTCCGCGCCGGCCCCGGCGCAGATCGCCCAGAATCGATTCCCCGCCGGCGCGTGCGTTCAGGGGATCCAGCAGGAAGATGAAACCGAGCCAGACAGGCGCCGCCAGGTACGCAGAAGGGAACACAACCGGGATCGCCAGCATCAGCGCGCCGACCGCGACGCTGGCCCAGGCGGCCGGTCCAAGGACTTCGCGATGCTCCGGTTCTGCACGGGTCTCCGGTGCCGGTCGGTCACGCAGGCTCGAGACCAGGTCCCCGGTCTCGAAAATCGCCGGCCAGATCGTGGCGAACGCCCATGCATTTCGCCAACATCCCGGCCTCGGAGACCACCATCGCGACGAGCCCGAGCCAGAATCGGAATGGAAGCTTTCTCGCCGGGTCTGCGTGCATGCCGCTCCCTACCGGATCGCCCGGAAACACAAAGGGCCGACAGCGGCGGCTGTCGGCCCATATGTGTATCACTGATTGCGGCGATCAGCGGCGCGTCAGCGTCACGAACACTTGCTGGCCGTCACGCCAGATCAGGAGGAACACCGGGGTTCCGGGCGCGGCCTTCTGCAGCTCGCGCTGGACCTGGCTGACGTTGCTCACCGGCTCCCTGTTCACTTCGAGTATGACGTCACTCGGGGCGATACCGGCGTTCGACGCGGCGCTGCCGCGCTGGACGTCCGTGACGATCGCGCCGCCGCGGCCGCGCGGCAGATCCAGTTCGCGTGAGATTTCCGGCGTGATCGGTTCGATCTCCATGCCCAGACCGGTCGCGGTCGGTTCCCTGTCCCGCTCGAGGCGCGTTGTGCGGCCCTGTTCCGCGTCGAGATCGAGCTCGTCGACGGTCAGATTGAACGTCTGACGCTTCCGATCGCGGTACACCGTGATCGGCACTGATGTGCCGGGCCGAGTTCCCACGACCATCGCGACCAACGCATCGCTGTCGGTCACGGGCCGTCCGTTGAATTCCACGATCACGTCCCCCGGCTCGAGACCGGCCTTCGCCGCCGGGCCGCCCGGGGTGATCTGCGACAGCACCGCGCCGTTGGTATTCGGCAGGCCGTGCGCCTGAGCGGCCTCCTTCGACAAGGCGCCCGTGGACACCTGCACACCGATGACGCCCCGCGTCACTTTTCCGGTGCGCAGTTGCGGCAGCAGCTCGCGCACGGCATTGATCGGCGTAGCGAACCCGATGCCGATGTTCGCGGAGCGCTGCGCGTCGGTATAAATCGCGGTGTTCATCCCCACGACTTCGCCACGGATGTTGAGGAGCGGTCCGCCGGAGTTGCCAGGATTGATCGCTGCGTCGGTCTGCAACATGTCCTGCGGGCGCTGCGGAAGCCCGCCGAACGGCCGGCCGATGGCCGAGATCACGCCCACGGTCACGGTATGGCCGAGGCTGAATGGGTTCCCGATCGCCACGACCCAGTCGCCCTGCTGCATCTGCTCGGAGTCGCCGAACTTCGCCTCAGGGAGTCCCCCGACCGGCATTTCGGTGAGCTGAATGAGCGCGCTGTCGGTCAGCATGTCCCGGCCGACGACTTTTGCGCTGTACTCCTCGTTTCGCGCGGCGCCGAACATCGTCACCTTAATGTTCTCCGCCCCTTCGACGACGTGGTTGTTGGTGAGGATGAAGCCGGCTTTGTCGATGATGAAGCCGGTGCCCGCTCCCTGCGTCAGCTGGTCGTCAGGACGCGGGGACTGGCGCGGCCGCCGGCCCTGCGGCCCACCGCGACCGCCGAAAAACCGCTGCAACAGATCGTCTCCGCCGCCGAAGAACTCCGTCAGCTCCTGCGTTCGGGCGCGCGCCTCAGTGCGAATATTGACGACCGTCGGGATCTGCTGTTTGGCGATATTACGGAAGGTCTGTGCGTCGATCGCGCCGTTGAGCGGCGCACTGTTCATCGCTGGCACGTTCACGGTCTGCGCGGAGGAGGCGCTCGGCAAGCCCCACTGCGAAGCGATCACCATACCCACCGCAACGGAGGCGATTGCGATGAGGACGGCATAAAAGAGCGTGGTCTTACGCGTAGACATTCAGGTTCTCCCGTATTTGTACGTTCTGAGTTCAGCGTTCCAAGGGCAACGTTCGGTGCCGACGTGCGACGTGCCGATGTGCGACGTCAAGGTGCAACCGGTCCACGTCAAGCAAGTGTAACAATTTCCTGCTGGAGCGGTCCCGTGACGCGGGCTTCCTGCTCCCCGACGAACATGTTGATCTCCGTGCGTACGCCGAACGTGGCTGTATAGATGCCCGGCTCGATCGTGAAGCCGGTCCCTGGAATCAGCCGACGGTCATCGTGCGTTTCGAAATCGTCCATGTGCACGCCACTTCCGTGCACGTCCTCTCCCAGGCTGTGTCCCGTCCGATGGATGAACTGTGCCCCAAACCCGGCCCGCTCGATGACGTCGCGGCAGGCGCGATCGACCTGATACCCTCGGAGGTCGCGCCGTTCCTTGACCGTGGCCCGGACCAGTTCAATCGCCGCGTTCCGGCCGTCCCGCGCCGCCGCGAACGCGCTTGCGTAAGCATATCCTGCTGCACGTCGAATTCCGTCACCGGTCCGCCCGCGCCGACCCGCTGCTTCATCAACTCGAACGCGCGGTCCTTGATTCGATACAGCCGCTCGGACGCCGCCTGATGCGTGGCCAGCTGCTCGTCGGTCCAGATGGCTTCGAACCGCTGGATCAGATCTCCCGAGGATACGACCTCGATCCCCAGTTCGCGAACCGTCTCGACAGTACCGGCATCCACGCGCGACACGTAAGGAATTGCGTTCCGGGGCGAATATTCCATCGCCACCCGGCGCATGCCTTTCAGGAGGTCGCGGAGCCCTGACGACAGCTGTTCACGGCCCGCATACGGCTGAGTCTCCCCCGGAAGGCCGTCGAGGTTATGACGCTCGATCGCATGGACCAGGCCTCGAGGCGTGCCCGTTGCCGGCACCAGGTAGTACCACCGCCGCGTCGTCATTTTGCCCGATGCCAATCCGGCGAGGCGCGCCGCGATCGGATTTGAGCCGTGAAAATCGTAGAGCAGCCAGCCATCCAGCCTGTCCTCGTGAAGCGCTCGCTGGACCGCCGGAATGGGCAGGGGCATCTAGTAAGTATACCGCGCACGTTGCGCCGGCCCGTTGGGCGCTGGCGCGCACGGGCTCTTAGGATGAGACGTCCGCATCGCGCGGAAAGTTTGCGGCCGGCCCCGTAAGTCATGGAAGCCGTTGTCGTTAAAGTTGTAAAGGTATACTGGGCTCATGCGCTATGTAACGGTGTGTTCGACCGCACTTATTCTGCTGTGCGGACCCTCGCTGCCTGCGCAGCAGCCCCCCGTGACCTTCAAAGTGGAGGTCAACTACGTCGAAGTCGATGCCGTGGTCACCGACGCCAAAGGGGATTTCGTCCGGGACCTGACACGAGACGAGTTTCAGATCCTGGAAGAGGGAAAGCCGCAGACGATTTCGGTGTTCTCCAAGATCGACATCCCCGTCGAGCGCGCCGACCCGCCGCTGTTCGCCGCCTCTCCGATCGAGCCGGACGTCAAATCGAACCGCGAGCAATTCAACGGCCGGGTGTTCGTCATCGTGCTCGACGACCTCCAGGTTGACGTGCGCCGGACGGCGCGGGTCAAGGCTGCGGTTCGAGAGTTCATCCAGCGCTCCCTCGGCGTGAACGACATGGCCGCCATCGTGCAGACCGGGGGCCGCATTTCCGGCTCGCAGGATTTCACCAGCAGCCGCCGCCTGCTCCTCGCCGCGTTGGATAAGTTCGCCGGCCAGAAACTGCCGTCGGCGACGCTGGGAAAAATCGAGGATTACTATCGCAACCGCGAATTCCGCACGCAGGGTGAGAAGCCCCAGGATCCCGACGACATGCAACGCGGCTACAACGCGCGCCGTACACTCAGCACGCTCAAGAACGTGGCTGACTTCATGGCCGGCATCCGCGGGCGGCGCAAGGCGGTCGTCTGGATCGGTGAAGGCATCGACTACGACATCAACAACGTGCTCGAATCACGTGACGCGAGCACGGTCCTGCAGGAAACGCGCGACGTCATTGCCGCCGCGACCCGCGCAAACGTCAGCTTCTACGGGGTCGATCCGCGGGGACTGACGTCCGGCGCGGAGGAGGGCATTCAGATTCAGGCGCTGCCGGACGACACGTCGCTGGGGCTCGGGATCGGTTCGCTGCAGGACGAAATCCGGCGCTCGCAGGACAGCCTTCGGGTGATCTCCGAGCAGACTGGCGGGTTCGCCGCCGTGAACGCCAACGCTCTCCGGGCGGCGTTCGCTCGCATCATCCAGGACAACAGCAGCTATTACATCCTTGGCTATTACTCGACAGACGAACGCCGCGACGGCAAGTACCGGAGCCTGCAGGTCCGGCTCACCCGTCCTGGCTTGACGGTGCGCGCGCGCAAAGGATACGTCGCACCGCGAGGGAAGCCGGAGACAGTATCCAGCGTGTCGTCACCGGGTCTTTCACCGGACCTTCGCAATGCGCTCAACAGCCCGCTCCCGGTCAGCGGCCTGGGGCTGAGCGTTGCCGCGTTTCCTTTCAAGAGCGTCAGCGGCAAGGCCTCGGTGGCGATCACGCTGGAAATCGACGGACCGAAGCTGAAGTTCGAGGAAAAAGATGGCGCGTTCCTCGACGACATCGAGCTCTCGGTCGTCGCAATGGACGCGTCCGGCAAAATCAGGGACGGCGGCCGCGACCTGGTCAACCTGCGCCTGCGACCGCAGACCCACGCCGTGGTCGCGCGCTCGGGCGTGCGGCTGACGCGTCGCGTCGAGGTGCCGCCGGGCCGGTATCAGCTGCGGATCGGCGCGCGCGAATCAGGCGCCGGCGCACTGGGCACGGTGCTGTACGACCTCGACGTGCCGGACTTTTCCAAGGCGCCTCTCTCGATGAGCGGTGTCATGCTCACGTCTGCCGCCGCGAGCCGCCTTCCGACGGCCAACCCGGATCCCGCGTTCAAAGACGTGCTCCCGTCCGCGCCTGCCGCGACGCGCGAGTTTCCTGTGGACGATACGCTCGCGATCTACACCGAAGTCTACGATACGCAAACGAAGACGCCGCACCGTGTTGCCATCAACACCAGCGTTCTCGCCGACGACGGGAAGGTCGTGTTCACGGCGGCCGACGAGCGCAGGAGCGACGAATTGACGGCGGGCGCGGCG
>JAIVJE010000217.1 GCA_020200195.1 Acidobacteriota bacterium
GCCCAGATCCGTGTCTCGGTAGAGAGCATGCATCCGCCCGTTCCCGCCACGATCAGAAAATTCATCGCCGCCTTGGCGTAGCCTGGTTCTTCCAGCGCCTTGAACTGCGCCGCCGTGAGCTTCGCGGCAGGGCGTGCGCGTCGCGGCGACACGACCACCGCGCCAAACACCAGCTCCCGCGGCCTGTCGTCCGCGAGCAGAATGAACATCGTCCGTACGGCAACGTCGACGATCGGAACGTCGGGAGGCGCATTCAGAATGCTCTCTGGACCGCTCCGTCCGAACCGGCGAAGCCAGGTGAGCGTACGGAACAGCCGAATTTCCCGCGCGGTCACCGAACTGACCGCTTCGTAGATGCGTGCCGGCGACGCCGGAATGGTGATGGCATGTCTCTCGACGAACTGAAATGCCGGTACGAACTCGTCGAGGCGAGAGGTCAACGACCGACGCGCACCTCGAGCGCCGGCGCGTGAAGCGTCCACCGAAGCATCGGTTGGATGTAGTCCGCTTCCACTCTTGGATCCTGCGGAGTAGGGACCAGGAGCGTGACGCCGTCGGCGGGCCTCGAGTCGCGTGAGATGGCGTGCGCGTAAGTCCGGTACGCCTCCATCCAGTCGAGCCGCTCTTTGACGCCTTTTGCCGTGAAGATGGCGAAGCGCACGATGATGAACGCTGACAACAGGGAAACTCCGACGCGTGCAGGGGTCGCCCAGCGCACTGCGAGCCGGTCGTGCAGCGCGGCGATCAGGCCGGCCACGATCCAGGCGAAGCCGATGGTCGGCAGGTACTGATAGCGGGAGACATTCCCCCACGTGAACCCGAGGTACGGCACCATGGTCAGCAGCATCCAGATTACGCCGGCGCGCGCGAGCGTCGGTCCCGCAGTGATGATGGCGCCGACGGACAACACGGCGAAGACATACGCGGGCCAGATATGCGGACCGACGTACATCGAGACCATGTAGTCGAGCGCGTGGATGATCATGTGCGCACCCGGCCGGTAGTGCGACTCGGTGAACACCGGATTGCTCCGGTTCGACACGATCGCCGTCGTCAGGAAGATCAGCACGGCCAGCAAGAAGGGCACAGCCACTCTGCGCAGGTTTTCCGGACGATGACGGCGCGTTATCCATCCAACCAGCGGCAGCACCGCGAGCACGGTGACGGCTGACTCGTGCGCAAACACCGCCAGCATCGCGGTGGCCGCGGCGATCCACCAACGCGCGGCGTTCGGCCGGTTCCACACCTGGAGCACGAGGAGCGCGGTCGTGAGGAAGAGTGCCGTGGCCAGCAGTTCGGGCAGGCAAGCGATCCATACGACGGTCTCGACGTAGCCGGGCGCGACAAGAAAGGACGCGGTTGCGAGCGCGGCGACGGCCGGCCTCGGGGTCAGCGCCTTCGTGACCGCGAAGAGGAGCAGCCCGTTGACCGCGTGGATCGCGACATTCAACAGGTGATAGCAGGCGGTCGAGTCGCCACAAACGCGCACGGCGCCGGCGAACCAGAGACGGACGACGGGGCGATAGAAGTGACCGGCAAAGGCGAACAGGTGGTCTGGCGGTTGATCGCGCGCGGTCGTCAGCCACTGGAAGTCCTCGGCAGCGAGGAACCCGCCGGTGACGCCTGCGGCAAGATAGAGGGCGACAGCCGGACCGACGACACCCGCCGCCCAGATCCAGTCGGTACGCCGCATATCCCTTACTGCTTCGCGGTGCCGTCCCGCAGCGCGATCACGTGGTTCTCCGTGCGGAAGATCAGCGCGCCTTCGGAGATCGCCGGGGTTGCGAGCACGCTTTCGCCCATGTCGTTTTCGGCGATGAGCTCGAATGTGGGCCCGGCTTTGACCACGTAGACGTGTCCCTCCTCGCTCGCGAAGTACACTTTGCCGTCCGAGGCGACCGGCGACGCCGTGAACGCCGACTTTCCTCCCGCCAGCCGTTCCTGAAACTTCTTCTCGCCCGTCCTGGCATCGTAGACGTTGAGGACGCCGTTGTACTTCACGACGTAGAGCAGGCCGCGATATACGAGCGGCGTGCACATGTACCCGCCGTCACGGGGATAGCTCCACGCGACGCCCGCGCTCGTGCTGGCGCCCTGGGTCAGGCTGACGTCGCCGGCCGCCGTGTCCTTGATGGCATAGACCGGGGAGAGCATGCCGTGCGCATTGGTGATGTAGATGAGTCCGTCGCTCACGACCGGTGTCGGGACTGGAATGTCCCCACCGCCGGAGAGCTTCCAGATCTCCTTGCCGGTCTTGAAATCGTAGGCGCCGACATGACGCATGCCGTTGACGATCAACTGCGTCTGCCCCGCGACCTCGTGAACGGTCGGCGTGCTCCACGTTGGCACGTCATTGCGCGCCACGCGCCAGATCTCGCGGCCGTCTTTCGCGTCGAACGCGGCGAGAAAGGACCCTTTCTGCACATCGGCCTGCACGACGACCACGCCGTCGTGGACGACCGGAGAGCTGCCAGTTTCCCACTGCGCGTCGGGGGCCATGTAGAATCCCGCGTCGAGAACGCCGAGATCCTTCTTCCACAGGAGCTTGCCCTTCAGATCGTACGTGTACAGCCCTTCGGACCCAAAAAACGCGACGAGGTATTGTCCGTCCGTCGCGGCCGTGGAGTTCGCGTGCGTGGATTTGGTATGCCGCTTGATCTTCGGGATGCCGGAGTGGGCCGTCTTCTGCCATTTGAGGGCGCCCGTGTTCTTGTCGAGACAGTAGACGCGCCACTCGTGCGTCGTGTCGTCCTGGACGGGCGCGATATCTCCGTACAGCCCGACGCGGAGGTTTGCATCGGTCTTCCCGCTGATGGACGTCGTCAGACAGGCGAGATCGCCCCAGACG
>JAIVJE010000512.1 GCA_020200195.1 Acidobacteriota bacterium
CTGAAAAGGGTCTGGTTGCCGTGGTTTCCGAAGTCATCGGTCAGACCAAGTTCCCGCCGATTCCACCAGCGGTCCTGAGCACTCTGCCGAAGTCGCGTCACCCGGTTGACTTCAAATTCAGTGTGTACGAGGAGCAGCACCGAGGGCCTCCAAGCATCTAACCAATCGATGAAGCTGACGGCGGCAAGCTCTGCGATTTACGCTTGAGATGATCAACACGCCTCCACTGCGGGCCACGCGCTCTCCCTCCCGCCGCAGCTTATCTCCGTCTCGTTAGATGTCATGTCGCGCATAGGTTTCGTCGCTATTGTCGCCGCTATCATCGCAGGTCGTTTACTCGCCGAGTCCGCGGACCAGCTTCGTTGGCTCGATCGCGCCGATGTGAAAGCGGATTTTCACGCCACCGTCCAAAAGAAACGCGACACACGATTTCTGGCTGTTCGAGGCATCGGCAGAATGATTCCGGGGTCAGACTACGGAAAATCCTTCGGTCTCGTTGCTCGATACGGCTACCGCGACATTGAAGGCACATCAGATGTCGGAGACGCAGAACACGCTCGGCTTTGTAGGAAAGCGCTCGTTTACGCGGCGGAGTACAATGAAATGCTCACGAAGTACCTTCGTTCACACAAATGACATCTAACCAGGCGATGCAGCGAACCGCGAGCAAGCCTGCGACTGGCGTTCAGAGTGTTTGCCCTCCACCCGTTCCCTGCGTCCGCGGCCACAGTGGGCTCGCGGTCGCTGATCTTGTGTCTCGTTAGACGTGAACGACACCCCACTGAGCGAACGCGCGAGAGACATCATAGAGCGCGTCACACGCACGTTTCCCGCATTGCGGTGCGAGGTCGATGACTCACCCGGGGCTGTCGATTTCTCGGCTGAGTTTCCCGTCCAGCCGGGTCTCTCGTTCCCCGTCGGCATCCACCTCGACGATGACGTCGTCGGGGTACATGCCGGCAGCGCGTATCACCAGGATTTCTTTCCGGCGACGGACACGCGGGTCGTTGCAGAGGTCGAGCAGTATCTTGTTGGCTTGCTTTCGGGGACGTGCCGCATTGTCGAGCGGCATCGCGGTGGTTCCCCAGCGCACGCGGCGCAGCTGGAGGAGCAGGTCGACGGAGCTTGGGTCGTTCGCTCCCGCTGGGGGCGTCCACACATTCCATTCCTGCCTTCTGAGACACGCACACTCCACAACGTCTAACCAGGCGATGCAGCGAACCGCGAGCAAGGCTGCGACTGACGTTTTACGTGTTTGCCATCCACGCTTTGGCCCCGTGGCTCGTTGCAGTGGGCTCGCGGTCGCTGATCTTGTGTCTCGTTAGGCCTATGAAGCGCATCGTTACATCAGTGGCCATTGCTGCAGCGTTGTTCGTGTCGTCGTCGGCGTTCGCCGCGAGAGGCGACTTCATCGACCCGACGAAGCTTCGCGACACGGTGCGCATCAGACTTGGTCAAGAGTTTGCTGTCGCATTCGATGAGCGCGGCGATCGGCTGGTAAATCCGCGCCGCGCGCGGGGCGCTCAAAAGCGCCCAGCCGTGACGCTAAAGTTCTTCGTGCCACCAGATCACAAAAACTTACTCGTGCTGATCGTTGGCAGTTCGTACCCGCGCATCGTGCGGTACCGCGCCGCTGCGCGGGCAAAGGGCCACCGCGACTTCATTGAGACCAACATGCTGCCTCTGAATCCGAACGTTCCAGTTTACGAAGGGTGGAACGATCCGTGGGAGGAGCTCATCTTGTTCGACTTTCACCTCACGAACGAGAAGCCCCCGAAAACGGCCTAACCAAGGCGATGCAGCTGACCGCGAGCAAGCCTGCGATTTACGCTGGAGGTGTTTGCCATCGTGAGCGTATGCTGCGTGGCATGCGCAGAGGGCTCGCGGCAGCTGATCTTGTGTCTCGTTAGGCCCAACAATACGCTCCATGAAAACATATCTTTCGCTTCAACCAGTTTGGCTCAAACCGACGGCAGAGATTCGAGCTTTCGATGACAAGTCCATCGTTGTCGTTGAGGGTGATAGCCGCACGCCTGCTCATTTGTCCGTCTCGGATGCGGACCCAAAGGGCCAAGATGTCGGAATGTGTTCTGTCGCTGCATGGCAGGCCTCGATGAGCCCGATGGATGTAGAGTGGGCGGACGCTGGCTCTCCGCCGCCGACCTCCCAAGTGCACCGCTGGCAACGTTATCTTACAGCGGACGCATTGTCCCTTATTCGAAAGAACGATGGCCATGATACCATGTACGGCGAGCTGCTACTTGAGGTTCCAAATGACGCTCAGGCCTAACCATGCGATGGAGCGAACGGCGGACCGCTATGCGTCCACATTTGAGATGACTTCTCCACTTCCACTCCAGGCGACGCGCGCCCTCGTCCGCCGTCGCTCATCTTGTTCTCGTTAGATGTTAGCGTCGCTTGTATTCGACTCCGCTCTTCTCGGCAGCATGCTTGAAGCGGTGGAGCGTCGCGGAAAGGCGATTCGGTATCACGGCACGCTCGATTGCGAGCGCGAAATCGACCGTGGCGTAGAGCGGCTCACCGTCAGCATCACGTCGCTTCATTCACTGCGTTTGCGACTTCATCTTTCGGCAGACGGCTCGTTCTGGCTCGGCGTCAACAACCCCAGACCGAAGCGTCAAGGCGGTTGGGAGATCAACCGGCAGCTGACCGGTGTTATCGGCACTTGGACGCCTTCCGAAGTAGCCGCGCGTCTCGTCGAGCCGGAAAGCAGAGCGGTTTGGGTGACGGAGCGGACGAGCGTGATTCGTCAGTTGATAAAAGTAGTCGAAGAAATCGACGTCGACTCAGCTCTGAAGTAATCGAGGATCTCGGCCTCAG
>JAIVJE010000513.1 GCA_020200195.1 Acidobacteriota bacterium
GGCTTCAAGGTCTCCATCGCGACCTGAAGCTCCGCCATGAAGCGAGCGGTCGTACGCTCCACGGTCTCGGCGTCGATCGCACCGCGTTTGATGAGCGTCTGCGCCCAGAGCTCACGCACCGTGGGATGCGTTGCGATCTGCTTGTACATGAGCGGCTGCGTGAACGCGGGCTCGTCTCCCTCGTTGTGGCCGTGGCGGCGATACCCGATCAAATCGATCAGGAAATCGCGCTGGAAGCGTTCGCGATACGCGAACGCCAGCCGCGCAGCTTCGACGCAGGACTCGGGATCATCCGCGTTCACATGAACGATTGGAATCTTGAAGCCCCGGGCGAGACCGCTTGCGTACGAAGTGCTGTACTCGTCGCGCGGTAAGGTCGTGAACCCCAGCTGGTTGTTCACGATGATGTGGATCGTGCCCCCGGTGCGGTAGCCGGGCAGGCGGCTGAGATTCAGCGTCTCGGCGACGATGCCTTGACCCGGAAACGCCGCATCGCCATGTATGAGTATCGGGACGCTGCGCGCCGGATCGAAGCTCGGCGCCCCCGGCGTATCCACCAGAGTACCGGCCGCCCGCGCCATCCCTTCGACGATTGGGTTGACGGCCTCGAGGTGGCTCGGGTTCGGGGGCATCGAGACGACAAGATCCATCTCGCGGCCGCCGCGGATCGCGCGGTGCGCGCCGGCGTGATACTTCACGTCACCGGTCCAGGCCATGTCCTCGCGGAATCCTTCCGACGACACCGGGTCCTTGAACTCCGCCAGAATCTGCGTGTAGGGCTTATTGAGGACGTGCGCCATCACGTTCAGACGGCCGCGGTGAGCCATGCCGATGAGGATGTTCCGGATGCCTGATTCCGCCGCTTCGCCGATGGCCTCGTCCAGGATCGGCACGAGCATGTCGTTCCCTTCGATCGAGAATCGCGTCTTGCCTGGGAACGCGCGATGCAAAAACCGCTCGAACGCTTCGACCTGGGTGAGCCGATCGAGCAGCGCAATGGGATCGATCGGGTCGGCGGGGGCGCGGAACCGGCCGCACTCGGCAGCCTGGCGGAGCCACGCGCGTTCCTCGGGCACGAACACGTGGGAATAGTCGTACCCCACGGTCGAGCAATAAACTCGCCGCAGCGCCTCGATTACCTCGAGCATCGACGACGCGCCCTCGGACAGCGGAGAGGCGATGAGGGACGCAGGAAGCCGGCGTAGATCGGCATCCGTGACGCCGTGCGTCTCCGGCAACAGTGACGGATCGCCCACCGATGCTTTCCCCAGCGGATCCAACTGCGCCGCGAGATGTCCGTATCGGCGGATCGATTGCGCGAGATTGACCGCGCCGACGGCAGTCTGAAGCGCGGGTCCATCCTTCGGCTCGGGCGCGTCGGCTGCAGGCGGCGTCCAGCGCTCGAACACGGCACGCGTGGCGGGATCGACGGACGATGGGTCCTGCTTGTACTTCTCGTACTGTTCGAGCACGAAGCCGCGATTGAGCCCGGAGAACTCGTGCCACCCTTCCATATTCGTATAATCCTACCCCATGCTTCCTGTTCTGCTGGTGCTCGCGCTTGCGCACAACGGCATCGTTGGCGCTCAGGCACCTTCGAAAGAGCGCCTGCTCGAGGAAACCGTGACCAGCGCGGCAGTCGGTAAGGCAATGCGTTACCTCGTGCTGGTGCCTGAAGGTTACCGCGCGTCGCAGCGGCGTTACCCGGTCCTGTATCTGCTCCACGGCCTCTACGGCGACTACATGGACTGGACGACGCGCACGAACGTTGCGGAGTACACGCGTACGCTCCCGCTGATCGTCGTCATGCCTGATGGAACGAATTCGTGGTACACGAACTCTGCCGCGGAAGGCGGCGCCCGATTCGAGGATTACGTGCTCGACGATCTGGTCAAGGACGTGGAGTCGAAGTACCGCGCGATTCGCAGCCGGCACGGCCGCGCGATTGCGGGGTTGTCCATGGGCGGATACGGCGCGCTGAAGATGGCGCTCCGGCGGCCCGGGGAATTCGTATTTGCCGGCGGGCTTCGGACCCGCCGACAGCCAGACGCGCCGCGACAACGACATCTTCGCGCTCGCGGCAGCAGTCCGCCCGGCCGCGGCGCCGTATCTCTATATGGACTGCGGGACCGGTGACAGCCTGCTCGAATCAAACCGCGAGCTGGTCGCCGTCTTCAAGAAAACCGGCCTCGCCTACGAGTACCACGAACTGCCGGGCGCGCACACGTGGGAGTACTGGGACATGCGCATCCGTGAAATGCTGTCCGTTCTCATGACGAAGTTTGCCCGTTGAGGCTTCTGGCGATGAGGGGACACTCAATCACGATGTCCCGCCTGAGTGTCCCTCGCGCCCCCGGCACTTTGGCGCTATTCATACCGTAACGCTTCGATCGGATCCACGCGGCCCGCGCGCGAGGCTGGCCCCCAGGCAGCAATCAACGCGACGGCGCCGAGCACGGCGGTCACGACGCCAATCGTCAGCGGGTCCGCCGGAGTAACGCCGTAGAGCAGCCCCGAGGCGGCACGGCCGGCCGCGAGCAGGATGCCCACACCGATGACGAGGCCCACGATCGACAGGCGGAGCACGTGCGCCACCACGAGCCACATCACGTCGCTCCGCTGCGCGCCGACCGCGAGCCGTACCCCTATCTCTTGCGTCCGGGCGCTGACCGAGTACGACATCACGCCGAAGATCCCGACCGCCGCAAGCACGAGGGCGACGCCTGCAAAGAGGGTCAGCAGCATCGCCGCAATGCGCTGCTGGAACGAGGAGGTGGCGATCGCCTCCTCGAGCGTCTGAATTGAGTAGATGGGCTGCTCGGCGTCCAACCCGACGACTGTCTGGCGAACGGCAGGCAGCAGCGACGAGGACGCCCCTTCGCCGCGGACGAGCACGAACAGCTGGTTCCATGCCGTCTGCTGCCGCACGGGTGTGAAGATTTCCGGCCGGACTGGTTCCGTAGCGCCGCTGTTGCGATAGTCGGCGACGACCCCCACGATCGTCGTCCATGGGCGCTCACGTTCTGGGCTGCCGATCATCAGCCGCTGTCCGAGCGGTTCCGCTCCGGGGAGGTACCTGTTCACGAACGTCTGGTTCACGATCGCAACGGGCGGCGTGTCGAGACGGTCGCCGGCGCTGAACAGCCGACCGGTGCGCATCGGCACGCGCAGCGTTTCGAAATGGCCAGGGCTGGCGACTGTGATGAGCGAGGTTGGCAGTGTCGAGCGCGGCTGCGGCGCGCGCTCGAGCGTGAACTGTGTATCGAACGCGCCAAACGGCGGGAACTGGGACGCGGCCGAAACGCTGCGGACACCGGGGAGCGCTCCGATCCGTTCGACGAGTCGGTCGAAGAACGCACCGGTCGCGTCTCCCTGATACCGTTCGCGCGGCAGCGTCAACCTCATCGTCAGAACGTCTCGCGGATCGAAACCGGCGTCGACGCGCTGGATGTTCAGAAAGCTGCGCATCAGCAGACCGGCGCCGAGCAGCAGCACGACCGACAGTGCGATTTCGGCCACAACCAGCACCTGCCTCAGACGGCGGGCACCGCGGCTCGCGCCCGCTCGGCCATCCGCTTTCAGCGAGTCCTGCGGATCGGTTCGAGTCGCCTGCAGCGCAGGTATCAGGCCGACGAGGAGACCGGAGAGACACGCGAGCCCAAGGCTCCACCATAAGACCCTCGGGCTGATCCCGGCCTGCAGGTCCAGCATGCGAAACTGAGCGGGGATCAACGCGCCGGCGCCTTTCAGACCCAGAAACGCAACGATAAGACCGGCTGCGGCACCGAAGAGCGAGAGCAGCAGGCTCTCCGTCAGGAGATGTCTGGCGAGACGCCACCTGGCGGCGCCCAGTGCGAGCCGCACGGCAAGCTCCCGTTGACGCGTCGTCGACCGTGCAAGAAACAGGTTCGTCAGGTTGGCGCACGCAATCAGCAGGACGAGCGCGACGGCGCCGAGCAGCAGGAACGCTGCGGGCCGGACATCCTGCAGCAGCGCCGCCGCCCATGGCTTCGCCGTCAGCCTCCAGCCTTCGTACTCCTTGAACTTCGTTCGGTCGTTCTGGTCGACGCGGCCTGCAATCGCGGCAAGCCCGGCATTCGCTTCGGCCAGTGTCGATCCCGGCGCCAGCCGCGCCAGGATCGTGAACTGACGAATATTCCGGGGCATCGTCGTGGGATCGCCGCCCCAGGGAATCCAGAGGTCGGTGCCGATCACGATCAGGCCTGCCGGCATGACGCCGACGATCGACGCAGGCTCCCCCCCGATGCGAATCGCCCGGGCAAGGATCGACGGATCCCCGCCGAACCGGCTCCGCCAGAGCCGATGGCTGATGATGGCGACCAGCGGACCATTTGGCGTCAGCTCGTCGCTGGTGAACCCGCGACCGAGCGCCGGTTTCATGCCGATCACCGGAAAGAGGTCGTCGAGCAGCAGTCCCGTGAACACACGCTCCGGAACGTCCCCGCCGGAGATGTTACGGTTTCCGATATCGAACGCGGCCGTGCTCGCGAAAGTTCGGCTCGCACGGATGTCAGCGTATTCCGGCGGCGATAGCACTTCGACGAAGGTCGTTTCGGAGGACAGCTTTGGAAAGTTGACGCCGATCGAGACCAGCCGGTCAGGCTCCGGGTACGGGAATGGATGCAACACGAACCCATCGACGAGGCCGAAGATCAGGCTGTTCCCGCCGATCGCCAGCGCCAGCGACAAGATCGCAACTGCGGTAAACCCTGGTCTGCGCACGAACTGGCGCAGCGCGTACCGAATGTCCTGA
>JAIVJE010000218.1 GCA_020200195.1 Acidobacteriota bacterium
GAACAGCGAGTGGACCGGATTCCGCTGGAGCGCCGTCAGCTCTGCGAATGACGTCCCGTCGCTGCTCGATCCCGGTGGCTATCTCCCCCTCATCGAGCCGACCGTCGTCGAGCGCGCGCGCATACCGGAGGTCGAGCGCGAATTACGCGCGCAGATCGATCGGGCGAAGGCGGCTGGCATCCGACTCTCGCACCTCGACTCGCACATGGGCACGCTCTTCCGATCGCGCGAGCTGTTCGACGCGTATCGCCGCGTGGGTGCCGAGTATGGTCTCCCCATTCTGCTCGAGCGGCGCGGCGATCGTGGAGGTGAACAGGCGTCGTGGCAGCTGGGGCAGAAGCCGATGCGCTGATCGATCGCGTGGTGTCCATTTCACCTGGCCTGTCGGCGGCAGACTGGATGAAAGCTTACGAAAAGCTCCTCTCACCGCTCCCGGCCGGCGTTTATCAGCTGATCGTCCACCTCGCTTATGACGACGCGGAGAATGCGCGGAGCGACGTGGGATCATCCGGACTGGGGCGCGGCGTGGCGGCAGGCTGACTTCGACCTGATCCGCAGCGAGACGTTCCGACAGTTCCTGAAGTCGCAGGGGTTCGTGCTGATCACCTGGCGAGAGCTGGCGGCTGCACGATCTCGATGATCTGGTTGGTCTTGACGTTCGTCTGAGCGGTCGTTCTCCCGTCCGGCCAGCGGACTTCCACAGAGTCCACGCTCGCCGCTTTTGCCAGCCCGAAGTGCAGGCGCATGTCGTCCTGCGAAATGTAACCTGTACCGCTCTGGACCAGCCGAATCTGAGAAAGGTCGCCGGCACGCGCCCTGACCACGGCGCCGATGGCGTTCGTGTTGCCGCCCGTCCCGCGCAGCCTCACGATCAGCCAGTTGCCGGTCCCGGCTGCTTCGTTGCGAAGCAGCTGGGGACTGCCGTCGAGGTCGTTGACGACGATGTCGAGACGGCCGTCGGTGTCCAGGTCTCCAACCGCGGACCCTCGGCTGACGCGATCGATTGCGAATGGGCCGCCAAGCTTCTGCGCGATCTCCTCGAAAGTACCGTCCCCGCTGCTCTGGTAGAAGAGGGCCCGCTGGCGGTAGCCTGCCGACGCGCCGAGCCGCGCCCGGTCGAGTTGCGGGTATACATGGCCGTTGACGAGGTACAGATCGAGCCGCCCGTCGTTGTCGTAATCGAAGAAGGCCGTGCCCCAGCCGACGAATGGCAAGCTGCTGGCCGCTGTCTTGGAGCGAAACGACACGTCCGTGAAGTGCGCCCCATCGTGGCGATAGAGCGCGTTGTACTCCTCCGAGAAATTCGTGACGAACACGCTGAAGCGCCCCGTGCCGTTGTAGTCCCCGAGACCGACGCCCATGCTCCCCTGCTCGCTGCCGTCCTCGCTTACCGCGGCGCCCATTGGAAAAGCGGATTCCTCGAACGTCCCGTCTTTCCGATTGATGTAGAGAAAATTGGCCATCGAGTCGTTGGCGACATATAGATCCGGCCAGCCATCGTCGTTCGCGTCGAACCAGGCAATGCCGAGCCCGAAGTGGCCGGCACGATCGGCGACGCCGGATGCCTCACTGACGTCCGTGAAGCGGCCCTTGCCGTCGTTTCGATAGAGGAAGTCCGATTCTCCGGGCAGACCGCGCGGGCCGCACTGGACAGGGATGCCGCGGTACTCGCACGTCTTGTCCTTGCCGAACTGCGGGAGCTTCTTCAGGTCGATCTTCACGTAACGTGCGACGAAAAGATCGAGGTCGCCGTCGCGGTCGTAGTCTGCGAAGCCGCAGCCGGTGGACCAGCCCGCGGCCGACACGCTGGAGGCCGCGGCCACATCGGTGAATGTGCCGTCGCGGTTGTTGCGGTACAGCCTGTTCGCGCCCAGTGCGGTCACGTACATATCGTCCCACCCGTCCGCGTCGAAGTCCGCGACGCACACGCCCATCCCCCAGCCGGGATGAGCGACACCAGCCCGGTCGGTGACGTCTTCGAATTTGAAGCCGCCGCGGTTCCGGAACAGCGCGCTGCGCGACGACTTCGGCTCGTCCGCCGTGTCGACTGTCAAGGAGTTGACCAGATAGATGTCGATCAGCCCATCGCGATCGAAATCGAGCAGCGCCACACCGCCGCTCATCGACTCGACGATGTACTTCTTCTCCGGCGCGGCCTGATGCACGAAGGTAATGCCGGATTCGCGCGTGACGTCGCGGAATGTTGACGGACCGGAACGGGCGGTCAGCGCGATCGAGGCGAGGAGGGCGGCAATGACTGCGATCAGTGGTGGGCGCATCATCGCTGCATCCCACGTCGCGAGACGCCGGTCGCCTTCCGCAGCTCCTCGATGCGGGCCTCCATCGCGCGCAGCTTCTCGCGGTAGATCTCGAGGTTGCGCGCGGACGCGGCCGTGTCGCCGAGCCGCGCCCAGGCAAGGCTGAGCTGATAGTAGGCCTTTGGTGAATCCGGATCGGCGGCGGCGGCGCGCTCCAGCGCGATGCGGGCCTCCCGGTACCGGTTGCCTTTCATCCGGACCATACCCGCAACGAGGTTGGCGGTCGGGTGCGCGGGCGCCTGCGCGATCGCACGGGCTGCGTGCATGTCGGCGGCCTCGAGCTCGTCGAGTCCATCCTCCGCCTCGGCAATCGCGGCCAGCGCCTCGACGTTTTCGGGCTCGCGTGCGAGCGCGCGCAACAGCACCGGCTTCGCCTCGCCGAACATCTTCCGGTTGTTGAGCGCTATGCCGAGCGCCACGAGCGTGAGCGTGCGCGACGGCTCGAGGCGATCGGCCTCGCGCAGCGCGTCGACCGCGGCAAGCATGTCGCCAGCCTGCATGAGGCCGAGCGTCCCCTTCGCCTGACTGGAGTCGGGCCAGCTGCAAGAGGGCGTTGACCGAGTCGAACCGCTCGGCGGCCGAGGCCAGAACCTGCTTTGCCTCATCCCGGCGTCCCGCTCGGAGCGCAGCAGCGGCCTGCTCCAGGGCGCGGTCGCGCTCGGCGACCCTCGCCTCGAGCGACTGCGGCGGGGCGGGCGCGGACTGGCGGGTTTCAGGTGCCGTTGCAACTGCGGCGGCCGCGATCACGAGGACCACACCTGCGCACGGGACAATCACGGCGACCCCCCGCGGCGCTTGTCCTTCAACTCCCGGAACATCGTCAGGTGCTTCTCGGCGAGGTCGCGGCGTCCCAGCTTCTGGTACGCCTGGGCGAGCTGATAGTGATAGCTCGAGTCGTCTGGCGACAGCCGCCTCGGAAAGTCGGCCCTGCTTCAGATAGATCATGCCGAGCGTGGCGCCGGCGTCGGCGACGCCAGGCTTCAGCTGCCGCGCGCGCTCGAGCGACTGCACGGCGGCCTCGAAGTCCCCTTGCTGTGCGTGGGCCTGGCCGAGAATCACGTGCAGCTCGGCGCGATCGCCGTGCTGCGCAAGAAGGCGCGAAAAAACGGCTTCAGCCTCTGCGCCACGCTCGCTCCTGGCGAGCGCGAGGCCGTAGGCATATTGAAGGGACGGATCAGAATCGAGGCGCGAGTCGCCGACAAGCAGCGCCGCCGCCTGTGCATACGCGCCCGCGTTGAGGTGCGCGAGAGCCAGCATGCGCCGGGCGTCTGCGTTCCCTGGATC
>JAIVJE010000219.1 GCA_020200195.1 Acidobacteriota bacterium
TGCCGGTGCCGCCCCGCACAAGCTCGAGCGCGTCGCGATGGAGGAAGTCAGGACCGGTCTGATTCAATACACGCTGCCGGCCAACTACGAAGGCGCCGGCGGTCACAAGCCCTGATCGAAGACAGATAACCGGCCGGCCTCCTCGAACCCGAGCCGACGCGCCACGGCGAGCGACGCGTAATCGCTCGACAGCGCTCCCCAGACAGGCGCTTTGCCCGAACGACGCATCTGCCGCACCAGCGTGCGCGCGGCCCGCGCCGCAAGACCCCGCCCACTGTATTCCTCGAGTGTGTCGATCGACACGTCCGACAGGCTCGCAGTCCTGCAAGACCGGATAACAGAACGATACCGGTAGACCCGGATGCCACGCCTGTCGATCCAGTGCGGCACGTCGGGTACACGTTCGAGCGCGGCGGAAACGGGGGACTCGAACACCAAGGACCCAGCACCAAGGACTAAGGACTTTGTAAGTGCCAGTCCGTGATCCGCTCGTAGGCGTCGGCGGCGCGCAGCACCGTCGTTTCCTCGAGCGCACGGCCGATCAGCTGCAACCCGACCGGCAGCCGGTCGTCTGAGAATCCGCACGGCACGCTGATGGCGGGCAACCCGGCCAGGTTCACGCCGACGGTAAACACGTCGGCCAGATACATCTGCAGAGGATCGGCCGTGCGTTCCCCGAGCTTGAATGCCGCCGTCGGACTCGTGGGTAGCGCGATCAGATCAACGCGGTCGAACGCGTCCGCGTAGTCGTTCCGGATGAGCGTGCGCACCTGCTGCGCCTTGAGGTAATAGGCATCGTAATAGCCGGCGCTCAGGACGTAGGTCCCGAGCATGATGCGGCGTTTGACCTCGGGCCCGAATCCCTCACCCCGGGTGCGCTCGTACATACGGGCGACGCCATCCGGCGCCTGTGCCGTTCGGTAGCCGTACCGCACGCCATCGTAGCGGGCGAGATTCGAGCTCGCCTCCGCGGTGGCAAGGAGATAGTAGACGGCGATGGCGTGGCCGCTGTGCGGGAGGGCGATGTCCACGATCGTGGCACCCTGGTCCTGAAGCAGGGTAATGGCGGCATCGAAGGCGGTGCCAACTCCCGGCTCGACACCCTGCGCGAGGAGCGCACGCGGCACGCCGACGCGCACGCCGCGCAGGGAACCGGTCAATTCCGCATGAAAATCCGGCACCTCGTCACGGACAGACGTGGAGTCTCGATTGTCGGGTCCGCTGATGACGCGAAGCGCAATGGCGACGTCCGAGGTCGTCGTGGCGATCGGACCGATCTGATCGAGCGAGGATGCGAAGGCGAGCAGCCCGTATCGCGACACGCGGCCGTAGGTCGGCTTGAAACCGGTCACACCGCACAGCGCCGCCGGCAGGCGGATCGATCCACCCGTATCCGAGCCGAACGCCTACAGCGGTGGCGTCGTAAGGCGGTATGTAGTGCTCGAGGATGCGCGAACACGCCGTCGTCGGCATGGCGCGCGTGCACAGGTTGTCTTTGAGCGCGACCGGTACGCCGAGGAGCGGCAGATGCGAGAATGCCGCCCGTTCGGCATCGAGCGCAGCCGCGCGCGCCAGGGCGGCGGTCGCGTCGACAGTTCGGAAGGCATTGATTGCGCCGTCGGTTTTCGCGATTCGATCCAGGGCCGCCTGGCACATCTCGACGGCCGAAGCTCTGCCGGAGGCAACCGCCGCGCGAACTTCCAGCGCAGTCATACTCAACCAAGCACCCGTGGTACCTTGAAGAGGCCGGCATCCGGATCGCCGTCCGGTGCAGCCGCGACGACTTCTCGCACGGGTAGCGAACGCTGCAGGCTGTCGCCCCGCAGCGGGGCAGTCGTTGCGAGCGGATGGAAGGTGGGCGGCACGCCGTTGGTGTCGACTTCCTGCACGTGTTCTGCGTACGCGAGCACGTCAGCGAGCTGCCGCGCGAATCCGTCAAGCTCGACGTCGGTGAGCGCCAGGCGTGCGAGCCGCGCGATGTTCTCGACATCGTCACGCGAAAACCGTGATGACATGGAAAGATGCTATCAAAGGTTTTGCACGGGTGGTTCCGGACATGAACATCAGACCGGCGGCTGTAGCAGGCACGTGGTATCCCGGAACGGCGGGTGCGTTGACGCGCGAGGTGGACGCGTACGTCGCCGCCGCAGGCGAAGGGCCCGGCGGGGAGGTGCGGGCACTGATTGCGCCGCATGCCGGGCTGATGTTCTCAGGGCCGGTCGGCGCCTACGCGTATAAAGCGGCTGCCGCGGGGAGTTACGACGTCGCCGTACTGGTCGGACCGTCGCATTTCGCGGCGTTCGACGGCGTCGCCCTGTACCCCGAGGGAGCGTTCGATTCACCGCTGGGCGCAGCGCCCATCGATGCCGCCGGAGCGGCCGCCGTGCTGGCCTTTCCCGTCGTGCAGGCGCTTACGTCGGCGCATCGCCGGGAACATTCGCTCGAGATGCAATTGCCCTTCCTGAGACGGCTGTTGCCGGACGTGCCCATCGTACCGATGTTGATGGGACTGCAGACACGCGACACGATCGTGGCGCTCGCCGAGGCACTGGACGCGGCGTTCCGACTTCGACGCGCACTGCTCGTGGCGAGCACCGATCTGTCGCACTATTTCGACGCCCGAACGGCCGCAGGATTGGACGCGCGTGTACGGGAATGCGTGGACGCTTTCGATCCCGAACGACTGCTCGATCTGTTCGAGGAGTATCCGGAGTTCGATCGCGGGCGCTATGTCGCGTGCGGCGGCGGACCGGCGATCTCGGTCATGATGGCAGCGCGCGCGCTGGGCGCGCGGGAGGCGCGCGTCCTGAAGTATGCCCACTCGGGAGAGATCTCGGGGGACAACGAAGGCGTGGTCGGGTATATGGCAGCGGCCATCGGCGCCTTTGGAGCGGCTGCGAGTGCTCACTGAAGGCCAGAAGCACGCGCTGCTCGAACTGGCCCGCGGCGCCGTCGCGGCGCAAGTCACCGGCGGCTCACCCGAGATGGTTCCGCTGTCCACCACGGAGGAACTGCCGGATGCGTCCGGCGCGTTCGTCACGCTCAAACGCGGCGGCGAGCTGCGCGGGTGTCTGGGGACTCTCGAATGTCGTCGGGGACTGCCGATCGAGGTCGCGCGCTGCGCCGCGGACTCCGCCAGTCAGGATCCGCGCTTCACACCCGTACTGCCTGGCGAGCTGCCAGAGCTCACGATCGAAGTGTCCGTTCTGGGTCCTCTCGAGCGCATCGATCCGCGGCGGGAGGACGCCATCGTCATCGGCCGGCACGGCCTGGTCGTCGAGGAGGGATCGCGCCGTGGCCTGTTGCTGCCGCAAGTGGCCACCGAGTGGCGCTGGACGCGCGATCAGTTTCTCAGTCACACGTGCTTGAAAGCCGGCCTGCCCGGCGATGCGTGGCAGCACGGGGCGGAGGTGTTTCGATTCGACGCGGAGGTCTTCGGGGACTGATGCCGCGTCTTGGCGCGCACATGTCCATAGCCGGCGGGCTGCCGCGCGCCGTGGACCGGGCGCGAGCCTCGCGCTGTGACGCGCTGCAGATTTTCACGAAATCTGCAGGGCAGTGGCGGGCACGCACGCTTCCTTCCGAAGAGATCGCGCTGTTCCGCAAGAAGGTCGAGGACAGCGGCATCCATCCGGTTGTCGCGCACAACAGTTACCTGATCAACCTGGCAGCCACCACTCCGGGGCTTCGCGAGCAGTCGATCGCCGCGCTTGGCGAAGAGTTGGACCGTGCGGAGGCGCTCGGGCTCGACGGCCTCGTCATGCACCCCGGCTCCTTCACCACCAGTACCGAGACGGAGGGACTGCGGCTGATCGCTGACGCGCTTTCCGTTCTGCTGCGCGCGCGCCCAGGGACCCGGACGATGGTGCTGCTCGAACACACGGCGGGGCAGGGAACGAATCTCGGTCATCGCTTCGAGCACCTGGCATCGATCATCGAGCGCCTGGACGGGTCGCCGCGGGTAGGCGTCTGCCTCGATACCTGTCATCTGCTGACCGCAGGCTTCGATCTCTGTTCAGAGGCGGGGTACGACGCCACCTTTCGTGAGTTCGACAAGCTTGTGGGAATCGATCGGATCAAGGC
>JAIVJE010000220.1 GCA_020200195.1 Acidobacteriota bacterium
GTTTGGAGGTGGGCGCGCAGTACAGCGGGCGGCGTCCCGGCGCTTCAGCTGCGCCGCGGGCCGCCCGTGCCTTGAACGGACGGCTCGCTGCGAAGGTGGCCTGATGACCATCCATGGTCTGCACTCTCACTTGCGCCTTACTCGGATCGCGTGGGGATCTGCGCGCTCTACGCCGCCCGCATCCACGTTGTTGATGCGGACGATCGCCTTCAGGAATCCGAACGCACCCCCCTGCTCCACCTGAACGACGCCGATGCCTGGACTCTCGCCGGTCGATGAGTGGGGATCGCCGGTCAGAGGCGTCGGGCCGCGGAGCGAAATGAACATGCGGTTGCCCGAAGGCGACAGGTCGCCCAGGTCGGGCGCCGCATCGCCGCTTTCGTCGCTCCCGAAACCGACGGTAGTCACTCGTTGGAGCGTAACTACGTCAAAGACCTCGGCGATGTTGCCGACCCGATCAAACACCCAGAGATAACGGTTTCGGCCCGTCGCCACGATTCCGTGTGCGTCCCGGTCTCCCGTATCGTCAGAGAAGACGAGAACGGGAGCGGGAGAATTTGGCGGCAGCAGCGGACTGTAACCGGAGAGTGGGAATCGGTATAGATCGAACTCGCTGAGATTCGCAGCGGTGCCGCCGCCCGAATTGAGGAACATCCCACCGCCGGCTTCGATGCCTCCGCATCCGTTGCCGTGCACTGTTGCCGTGTCGTATTCAGCAACGATCGACATCGGTGTCGTGACCGGATTCACCACGAGAAGACCTCCGCCTCGGAGCGTCACGAATCCTAGGCTGCTCGTCGCGTCGATGATTGGACAGATCGGCGCGTTGTCCGGACGGACACCCGCAAGCTGACAAGCGACACCATTAGGTGTGTTGCACGTAGCGAGGTTAAGGGTTGCCGCAGGATTCAGAATGAACGAGTTGGTACCGTAGTCGGCGTCGATCCGCTCGAGGAGCTTGCCATTCTGATTCGCGACAAGGATATATCTGTCGTTCGGCGCGGGAATCGCCGCGTGCGCCTGGCGTGAACCGCCCGCACCGGGCGACATCCGAAGGCACGCCACAGGCATCCGCGTTGCTGCGTCGAAGATGGCCACATGCCCGGATGCAACGAACGCGAGCACGGCATGCGTTCCTGCCGCGTTGAAAAACACCATGTGTGGGCGCACCGGGTTCGCTCCGGTTGCGGCGAGGCACAACGTACTCGTGGCGGCCGATAGATCGATTACGGCTGCCGGCACGGCCGCGGCCGCCGCCTCACCCATCAGATCTGCCCCGTCGTAGACATAGATCGCGCCGCCGAACAGCTTTCCGGACGAGTTCGACTGATCCACAACCCAGATTTCGAACTCCTGGGCTACGACAGGAGCCGGAATCGCGCCCAGGAGCAGTAGAAGACCGACGACGTGGCCGATAGCGGCGCGGCGCATACAGTAACGCTCCATACGTTCCTCCTCGAGGTCTCACTCGTTCGCCTGGTATCAAACGTGGCACTTGCCGGACTTCGCTACCCTGTTTACATTCGGCGGAGCACGAAGTTCATGACCGAGTCCTGATTCAGTTGGGCTTCGGTGTGGATTGGTTCGAATCCTTCTTTCGTCACGACGATCTCGCAGATCACCGGTGGAAGCCCTTTCAGCGTGTAGCGTCCATTTTCGTCCGTGGCTACGTCAAGCGTGCCTGCGGTCCCAACCGGCAGTGTGACGTATACCCGCACCCCGGCGACTGGCCGGAATTCTGCCCCGTCCGCCGTCGAGACCATTCCCGAGAGCGTATAGCCGGTCGACCCGGGTCCGCCCGAAGCCGAAGGGGCTGGCGAAGGCGCTACGGGGCTCTGCGAAGACCCACCACCACAACCGAGCGTGAGCAACGCCGCGATGAGCAAGAACGGGAATCGGTTCACGGCCATACCTCCTGTGAAGCGTTTTGTGCAAAGGTACAAACCGCGCCGTGGCCAGTCATAAGAGAATTCCAGGAGTTCTACAGGTTTTCGCTAATCGGCGACGATGAAAATCCGGTTTGAGCCGTTCACGCTCGATCTCGTTATCCGGCAACTACTTCGGGCAGGCGAGGAAATCCGCCTTTCGCCGAAAGCGTTCGAACTGCTGCGGATTCTGGTGGCGGAGCGGCCGGCGGTCCTCTCAAAGACAGCGCTGCAGGAACGGCTCTGGCCCGAGACCTTTGTCTCCGAAGCCAACCTCGCGAATCTGATTGCGGAAGTGCGCCAGGCGCTTGGTGATCCGGCTCGCGCGCCGCGATTCATTCGGACGGCGCACGGCTTCGGTTACGCCTTCTGTGCCGACGCGACAATCGTGGAGGGCGGCCGCCACACGACAAATAGCCGGCCGCGGTGCTGGCTCGAGTGGGGCTTGCGTCGGTTTCCGTTGATGGAGGGTACGCACGTGATAGGACGCGATGAGGACGCGGACGTGCACCTCGATCACACGACCGTCTCGCGACGGCACGCGCGGATCATCGTGGACGCGCGAGGCGCACGGCTCGAGGATCTGGGCAGCAAGAACGGCACTTTCGTGGCCGAAGCGCGCCTGACGGCTCCGGTCGCACTCGTCGACGGCACCGCCGTGCGAGTCGGATCAGTACGCCTGAATTTTCGGGCTCGCGACCCGATCGGCTCGACTAAGACGCTCACGCGATCGTTGCTATAATCGTCGCGGCGACTCCGATGCTAGTTGCAAACGGCGCTCGCATCGGCCCGTACGAAATCACCGGGTGGCTCGGCGCCGGGGCGGTAGGCGACGTGTACCGCGCGCACGACCCGCGGCTCGATCGCGACGTGGCGATCAAGCTGCTCTCTGACTC
>JAIVJE010000514.1 GCA_020200195.1 Acidobacteriota bacterium
CGATGCGCGCATCTTCTCCAGGAGCTCGGAGATCCGCTGGGCCTGCCTCACGACGGTCGCGAGGTCGCGCTGCAGGTTCGGGTCGGGATACTCGCGTTCGAGCAGATCACAGTGTCCGATGATTGTCTGCAGCGCGCTGTTGATCTCTGTGGCGATCGACAACGTCACCTCCGACATCGCTTCCATCGTCCGGTACTTGCCGAGCGTCATCTGGAGCTGCTGTGCGACGCACGCGACGGCGAAGATCTCCGCGATGGGCTGGAGCGCGTCTACCTGCTGGCGCGTGAAGGCGTCAGGTTGCCTCGAGACAACGTTGAGCGTGCCGACCGCACGGCCTTTCGAGACGAGCGGCATCAGCAGGGCGGACTGGAACCCGGCCGTGCGCAGTACGTTCACGTCCAGGAAGTCCGCAGCGGCCTCAGTCGTATCAGTCACGACCAGCGGCTCGCGCGACCGCACGACAGCGCCAATGGCCGTGCCGTCGATCTTGAAGACCACCTCGGCCCGCGGGCGGACGCGGCGTTCGTCTTCGCGTACGCGCGCGGTGTAGGTCTGGAAGTCCTGACCGTTCTCGCCGAGCAGCGCGAGGCCCACGCGGTCGCACGGTACGATTCGCGCGATCCGCAGCGCCAGGGCCTGAAACGCAAGCGTCACGTCCACTGAGCGGGCCACGATCTCGAGGATGGCGTTCTGCGTCTGCAACTGTTCGACCTCGCTCAGTGTCGCAAGGTGCGCGCGCTCGTTCTGAGACAGCCGGGCGGACAGCGTTCCGATGCGGCGTGCGGCCATCGTCGCGAGGATCAGCATCACAATCCAGGCCGCGACGATCTGAACCAGTGCGGCGGGCCGGCGGGGGACGCCTCCCGCGGCGATCCAGGCGCCAGCCTGAATCACTGCGAACCCACAGAGAAGTCCCCAAATGGGCCAAACCGGAGGGCGATGAGCGGGATCGTTCATGTCGACGACACCTGGTACGCGTTCTGCACCGGGCGCAGCGGCCGATCGAACCACAGGGGGCGTCGAAGCCCATCGGGACCGGGAGCAGGCCGGGTCTTCTCCATCCATTCCTTATACGCCGCGTGGGCTTCATTCGTGTCTACGACCAGGTCGCCGTAGGAATCGCCGGCGGCGGCTCTCTCCAGCTTGACGCGCTGGTGCCAGCAGTGCATCCCGCTCACTGGGTCCGGCTGCACCGGAAAGGTCAGGTTCTGGTGGACCCCAACGTCGCTCCACCAGATGCGGCCGGTATCCTTGTCAGCGCTTTCGAACGGCCTGGCGCCGTGTACCTGTTTCATCACGTATCGCCGTCCATCTTCTCGGGTAATTCGGACGAGCGCCGACGCGACCCGCGGCCCGCCCTGGTTTTCCTGAAGGCGCCAACGCCCGAGATGGTGCGACATCCCAAGCACGCCGGGCCGGATACCCTCGGTTACCCACGCACGTGTGACGAAGTACCCGATCCGTGTCGTGACCCTGACCAGGTCTCCGGTCGTGATCTCGTGCTTCCGCGCATCCTCGGTGGAGATCCAGAGCGGATTGTCGTGGGAGATCTCGTAGAGCCACTTCACGGGCGATCGCGTATGGATGAGGGTGGGCAGCCGGAAGTTGGGCAGCAGATCGAACTCACCTTGGTCGGGCGACAGATTTCGCCAGTGCACATGGCCGGGCACATACGCGGGGACCGAGTGCTCGGGCCATCCCCATGCGACCAATGTCGGCGAGTAGAATTCGAGCAATCGCGACGGCGTATTGAACCCGGCATGCGCGACGCCATCGACGACGACGCCAACGGCGGCCCCATCCTTTACTACTGTGTCCCCTTGCACGTGGGTGCCTTGCAGTTCGACGCCCTCGAGCCGCCGCTGGTGGCCCCGACTGTAGGTCTTGTCGGAAATCTGGAATACGCCGTACTTACGCATATAGGCGAGCGGCGTCAGGTTTTCTTTCGCCGCCGCGTCGGGAAGCCCGGGAACCGAGTGCTCGAACATCCACCCGTAATACTCGTCCATCGTGATCGGTTCACCAGGTCGAGTGGGTGACTCGAAAAAGCGGCGGATGCCAAGTGACCCGTCTGGATCAATCTTCCAGCTCAACGCGATCCAGAATTCGGACTCTTCCCAGACCTCGCCGGGGTTCGCTTCGTAGGTCGCCGAAATACGCTCTCCGCGCTTCTCACGCGCGACGCGCAAGACTGGCTGGCGGAATCCGAGCCACTGTCCCGCGTGCGTTTCCTGGCTCATGGTGTCGTGCCGCTCGGTGCCCAGGCCCATCGGCAGCACATAGTCGGCGAACCACGCCGTCTCGCTCCACGTCGGCGTCAGGGCGACGTGCAGCCCGATCTTGTCGGGGTCCTGCAATACCTCCATCCAGGAGAAGCCATCCGGGTTGGTCCACAACGGGTTATAGACGCGCGTGAAATAGACATCCAGCTTGCCTCGCCCTTCCTTGAGGAAGTGCGGAAGCAGGAAGCTCATCTCGAAGAACGCCAGCGGGAACTCGCGGGGGAAGAGCAGTTCGTTCCAGAATTCCGGCGGGGGCGGCGGGTTCGGGTGTTTCGGGATGAACTTGTTCGTCACGTGCATGTTCACGCCGCCCACCGTGCCCAGCGAGCCCGTGAGTACCACCAGCAGGTACAGACAGCGAGTGATTTGCCAGCCCCAGAGATTCCCCGCCGCGGCCGCGCGCCAGTTGTGTGTCGCGAACCGGGTGCCGGCGCGGCCGATCGCCAGCGCGGCTTCGACGATCTTCGCGGCAGTCACCCCGGTCTCCGCTTCGGCGAACTCCGGCGTGAACCGCGCGTAGATCTCTTTGAGCGCGACGCCGGTTTTCGACGATCGCCTTGCGGATCCGTCCGCCGATGTCTTCGAGCGCCTCGTTCCACGACACCTGCTGCCATCGGCCTTCCCCCCGCTCACCGGTCCTGCGCATCGGATACAGGATGCGGTCGGGATCTTCCAGCTGATTCGGCGTGACGACGCCTTTCGCACAGGTGCGTCCGCGGCTCCCGGGATGGATGGGATTGCCCTCGATCTTCCGGACGTCGAGCGTTTCCTGGTCGACGTAGGCGAGGATGCCGCAGGCAGACTCGCAGTTGAAGCAGACGCTCGGAATAATCCAATACTTGCGGCGGTCCTTGCGCGGCCAGCTCGTGGACTCGTAGTCGGTGTAGTTGTCCCACTCCGAAGGGTGGGGGTGTGTGCGGAAATCCTCAGTCATGGATCACGATCCAGAAGGGTGCACGTGCAAGGTGCAGAGTGCAGGGTGCGGTGCTGTGCACGTGCTTACGTTGCTGCTGACAGCTCCACCGCGACGCGGGCGGCTTGAGAGGCACGTGCACAGCACCGCACCCTGCACTCTGCACCTTGCACGTGCACCCTTCATCTTTAAGACAACGGCACACTTTGCCCAGCCTCTACCCATATGTATTCCCAGGCTGCTCCGCCTGCGAGCGCGAGCACGGCTGCAGCGCCCGCCACACCGGCGCCGCTCTGAACGCCAAACGTGAAGAGCAACGCGACCGGCAGCAGGCCGCCGCCGACAATCGCCACGCCCCAGAACAGTCGCGCGTACGCGCCACGGAGGATCGTCGCGACCGCCAGCTCGTGGTGGCGTGTCGGGCTCGGCGCCAGCAACTGCTCGAACGCGAGGATGACGAGGTGAGCCGAGATCGACCCGGCCAGGACCCAGCCGAGCAGCGGCAGCGCGTCGACCCCGCCCGCGCGCATCAGTACGGCCACGATGAGGAGCGACGCGGAGCCTGCCGCGCCAGACTGTGCGATCAGATCGATAGCCGCCGCCGGGCCCTGCCACAGGTCTCTGGCGAGTCCCTGCGCAAACAGGAATCCCGTGTACGAAGTCGCAAGGACGGCCACGATCACGGTTGGCAGCACCAGCCGGTCCATCGTTGAATCCATCCCGAACCATCCAGCCGTCAGCCAGGCCAGGCTGAGTGCGCCGTGCGCCGTGAGAAAGTACGCGCCCCACACCATCCACGACCGCCAGTTCGGCCGCGTGAGGATGTAGAAAAAGCGTTCAGGGCGCTCGAGGTCGATGACGAGCACCACCGCTGTCATGGTGATGAACACAATCGACACGGCTGGCGCGGCAATCGTGGTCAGTGGTCCGTCGAAACCCATCATCCACATCAGCGCCGCAAGCAACATTGCGCCGGTGGAGATCGCCTTGAAGAGCAGATACAGGACCATATCGACGCCCCACGGCTTTGCATGCGGCACGTCGTAATCGACGCGAGGAGCTCCAGCGTCGTTCGCGTCGGGCATCGGGGCGCCCACCGGTCGGAGGTGGACCTGCCCTTCTTTGTAATACAGCGGCCGCACCGATGCCTCCGGCGTGATCACGCTCTCTTCAGCGCCGAGATAGAACACCTTCGGTCCCGTGCCTTTCTCCGGCTTGCGCACCATGAACGCCTCGCGCTGCACGATGCGCGACACCTCCGTCGTGGGGTCGTCCAGGTCGCCAAAAATCCGGCACTCCGTCGGGCAGACGCTGACGCAGGCGGGCAGCAGCTTGTTCTCCACGCGATTCGCACAGAAGTTGCACTTCTCGGCGGTATGCGTGTTGGGGTCGATGAAAAGCTGGTCGTAGGGACACGCTTCCATGCACGCGCGGCAGCCGATACACGACTCACCGTTGAGATCCACGATTCCGTCCCGCCGCTTGTACAGTGCATTGGTGGGGCAGATGCGCACACACGGGGCTTCCACACATTGGTTGCACAGAACGGGAAAGAAGAACCGCTGGGTTTCCGGGAACATGCCCTTTTCCACGGTCTTGACCCAGCAGCGATTGACGCCGATCGGGATCTGATGCTCAGCCTTGCAGGCGATCGTGCACGCGTGGCACCCGATGCACTTCCTGAGGTCGATCGCGAAGCCGTAATTCGGCATGGAGATTGGAAGTCTATACCGTATTCCTCTCGGCCTCCTTGCGGAAGACGTGGAGCGCAGCCGCTTTTTCT
>JAIVJE010000221.1 GCA_020200195.1 Acidobacteriota bacterium
GCAGGTTCATCGAGCAAGACGATCACGATCCCAATCATCAATGATCACGCGGCCGAGCCGACCGAACAGTTCACCGTCACGCTCACCCCGACCGCGAGCGCCCTCATCGGCAGCCAGCGCAGCACGAAGGTCAAGATCATCGATAAAGACGGGCCGCCGCCGAAGATCGAGTTTGCCGCGGCCACCTATGGGATCAAAGAAAACGCCGGAGCTGTCGTGTTGACGGTGAAACGCAAGGGCAAGCAATCGACCGAGGCGAAGGTGCACTACGCGACCAGCGACGGCACCGCGCACGCCCCCGGCGATTACACCGCCAGCTCCGGTGACGTCGTGTTCGCCGCCGGCGGGTCCGACACGCAGAACATCACGATTCCGATCGTCAATAACCGCAAACCCGAGCCGAACAAGACGTTCCAGGTCACGCTGACCAAGAACTCGAAGGCCGAAGTCGGTCCGCAAAAAACTGCCACCGTGACCATCCATGACCTCGACTAAGCTCCGCCAGCGGACGGGGCGCGAGGTATCCCGCGTCTGACAGGCGCGCGGATCGTGCGCCGGAAAAACCGTGGGACGGGTGTGGCACTCGTCGAAGTCTACAACGTCGGCGTGCGGTAGAAAACTAGAGCCGGCGCGCCCACGCGCCGGATGTCTCTGGAGAACCGACAAGTCGCGATGGTGCGCGGGCTGGGTCCCAGCCTGACGGGGCAGGGAGTGCCGAACGCGTTGGGCAACCCGACACTCGAGCTGCACGACGGCAACGGCAGCATCATCGCCGCCAACGACAACTGGAAAGAGGAACCTAACGCCGCCGAGATTCGCTCACTTGGTCAGGCTCCAGCCAAGAGGCCGAGTCCGCGATCTTGGTGACGCTCCCCCGACGTGCGTACACCGCGATTGTCCGCGGCAACGGCAACACGCCTACCCGGTGTCGGCTTGGTCGAAGTTTTACAACGTGCAGTAAACGGATGCGCTGCCGTGCCTCGCTCGGCGCGGTTTCGGGCGACCAGCGGCAAGCGCAGCGAGGTTGTCGAACTCGTTTCTTCGGGCGTACAATTTGACACAGATTCGTTGTAAATGTAGATGAATACAAATGCACGACGCGCATCAGGCGAAACTCGAGTCGTTTGGGCTTTCGGCAGGCGAGGCGCAGGTCTACCTGGCGCTGTTGCGCAGCGGGGGCACTCTGGGCGCGAGCGCGCTGGCCGCGGCGACAGCAGTTCCGCGGACCGGCGTCTATCCAGTTCTCAACTCGCTGGTTCAAAAGGGGATCGTTGAGGCAGAAGCGGGATACGGCAGTCGTTTCACCGCAATACGCCCAGCTCAAGCGCTGCCCTCCCTGATCGCGCGCGAGCGCGACGAACAGAAGGAAAAGCTGTCGCAGCGTGAGCGTCTTGCGGGTGAGCTGGTTGGGCAGTTGGAAGCGCTTGCTGACCCTGCAGACAGAATCGCAGACGCGGAATTGATCCAGGTTCTTCGGGATCCACGTGTCATTGCTGAACGGTTCGAACGGTTGGAACTCGAGGCTGAACGACAGATCGAAGCATTCGTGAAGGCGCCGGTCTTCCTTCGCGATAGCAATCCCGCGCAGGAACAGGCTCTGCGGCGCGGCGTTCGCATTAGGGGTTTGTACGAGCGAGCAGCTCTGGACGCTCCAATGGTCAAGCCGTACCTCGAAAAATGGCTGTCTGACGGTGAGGAAGGCCGCGTTTACAACGGCGAACTGCCTCACAAACTCGCCATCTTCGACGGTCAGAACATTCTGATGCCGCTGATCACGCCGGGCAGTCAGGGGCGAACCCTTTTCATCAGGCACCCGCAACTGGCGACCAGCCTCGGGATGCTCTTCGAGACTTTGTGGGAGCGCGCCGAGCCAATTTCAATTCGCGCGACAAGGAAAAGGGGAGCAACGCGGCTGAAGCGACCAGTCGAAAAGCCAGGCGGCAAAGATGGCGCAGATGACAAGCCGAAGAGCGCCGGCTCGGGCATGAACCATCAGCCCCTCGTCAAAACGACCAGCACCACCCGTCGATAACAAAGGATCACCATGCAAACACATCATCGCGGTTCTCGACTCGGCTCTTTGATCCTGTATCTCACCGCTGTCGTTACGATTGGTTTTGTCACGGCCCTCGCGACATCTACGGAACCCGTCCGAGCGGCAAATTCGGCCACGTCGGCTGCGAGCACCGATACAAGCTGGCGGCAGCTCAATCTGCGTGTCCCCACGCCGGGCGCTCTCTCCCAAGGTGCTGCAACTTACGACGAGGCGCGAGGCGAAGTCGTTCTCTTCGGCGGCGTTCGCTACAAAGGCGCATACGAAATGGGTAACCCAAACGTGGTGTTAAGCGAAACATGGACGTGGGATGGCAGCGACTGGAACATGAAAAATCCAGCTACCAGCCCGTCGGCGCGGTACGGTGCTCGCTCCGTGTTCGCGCCGCCGATGGGCAAATCCATTCTCTTCGGCGGCTCGGATGCGAACGGAAACCCGCTCAATGATACATGGACGTGGGACGGCACGACGTGGGTCAATCTGAATCCGACTACTTCTCCGCCACCGAGGGTAGGATTCTCACTCGCCTACGATGCGAATAACAACACGGTCGTCCTTTTCGGCGGACTTGGCCGCGACCCGGTGTTTGGTTTCGGAATTCCGTTAGGCGACACATGGGTATTCGACGGCACAAACTGGAAGGAAATGACTCCGCTGCTGAGTCCCGCCCCGAGGTACGCTCCAGCTTTGACGTACGACTCAGCACGAAAGCAAGTGGTGCTTTTTGGCGGCTGCACGGAATCGTTCACTTGTACCGGCGGGAAAAAAGTCCGGCGACGAGCCCACCGCCGCGGACCAACCCGAGTATGACCTACGATGTCGCGCGACGGCAGGCAGTGCTGTTCCTAATTGGGAGCGGCGGTGGACCTGGCGAGACGTGGACTTGGGATGGAAGCAACTGGCGACTGGCAGACAACCAGCGCTCGGCGGCGCGGTCGCCTTACAGCCGTCGCGACAGCGTATTTACATACCACGGTGGTCTGGAGCGAGTGCTGATGTATGGCGGTGTCTACTCTTCGGTGCACGACGATCAATGGACTTGGGACGGCACATCGTGGATGCAATCCAATCTCGGATTGCCGACTGCGCGGGGATACCAGCAGCAAATGGCGTTTGATACCGATCGTCAGCAGGCGGTGTTGTTCGGAGGCGTTGGGTATGGCTTCGGCCAGATTCTCTCCGATACCTGGACGTGGAATGGCGCTGCGTGGACGTTGGTGCGCCCGGTGACAATTCCTCCCGAGCGCGCTTGGGCGGCAATCACCTACGATTCTGCCAGGCACGTGACGGTGCTTTTCGGCGGCCGCGGCGGTGATGGCCCGCGCCTCGGCGACACTTGGACGTTCGAAAGCTCTAACTGGACCGAGGTCTCGCCGGCAACGGGCCCACCAGCTCTCGAGGGCAGCGCAATCGCTTTCGACTCTGCCAGCCAAAAAGTGGTGCTCTTCGGAGGCGTTCCTCAGGCGAGCGAAACTGACAGTTTCCCTGATCCCATCGCTGAGACGTGGACGTGGGACGGGACAGCGTGGACACGAGAGCAAGCGAGCGTCAGTCCCCCGGCTCGCGTCTACCATTCGATGGCGCGCGATCGTGAGGGCCGACCCGTGATCTTCGGCGGCGAAAACGTTGATTTCGCGGCGCTCAACGACACCTGGCGTTGGGACAGCGTGAAGCGAACCTGGGAGCAGATGGCGGTGGGCGGTCCGGTGCCGCCTCCGCGTTTCGGCGCCAGCATGGGTTACAATGCCGCCACGAGGGAGATCGTGCTCTTCGGCGGCACAATCTGCGTGCCGGGAGACTGCCACGCCGACGCCGACACGTGGACGTGGGACGGTACCGCATGGACGGAGCAGCACCCGGCGACTTCTCCGTCATTTCGATCATTTACTCCGATGGCGGACGGCTCGGCTGCGAAT
>JAIVJE010000222.1 GCA_020200195.1 Acidobacteriota bacterium
GTGCACAATATCGACGTGGCGAACTGGGTGCTACGCGATCATCCGGTGAAGGCCACCGGCGTCGGGGGACGGCAGTGGCGCACCGGACCGGAGTTCGGGCACATCTACGATCATTTCGCCGTGGATTTTGAGTACCCCTCGGGCGCGCGAGTGACGAGCATGTGCCGGCAAATCGCGCAGACGCGAGGGAAGGTTGGCGAGAACTTCATCGGCAGCAAGGGTCGTTCGAACGCCGCCGGGGAGATCGTCGGCGTGAAGTCATGGACGTTCACGCCGCCGGAGCGGAAGATCAGCCCGTACGTGCAGGAGCACACGGATCTGGTCGCCAGCATCCGCGCCGGCAAGCCGCTCAACGAGCTCAGGCAGGTCGCCGAGACGACGCTCACGGCGATTATGGGCCGGGAGGCTGCCTACACGGGCCAGGAGATCACGTGGGACGAAATCATGAAGGCCGAGCAGACGCTGGCGCCCCCGCAGATCGCGTTCGGGCCGCTCGATGTCCCGGCGGTCCCCATGCCCGGCCGGACGATCGTGAACCGCAAGTGGAACGAGGTCTGACGATGGATCGGCGCAGCTTCGTGCAGTCCGCGCTGGCGATCGGCGCGGGGCTCGCCAGCCCGATCGCCGTCGATCCCGTGATCGCCGGCGCGCGCGACCTGGCGCGCGGCGGAACACAACCGCGCAGGAAATTCAAGCTGGGTTATGCCCCTCACTTCGGCATGTTCCGGCAGCATGCGGGAGCCGACGCCGTGGCGGAGCTCGAATTCATGGCGGCCGAGGGATTCACTGCGCTCGAAGACAACGGCATGCGCGGCCGGGCCGTCGACGAGCAGGAGCGGATCGGCGCTGCGCTGGATCGCCTCCGCATGCGAATGGGCGTCTTCGTGGCGCATACCATCAACTGGAACGAACCGACGCTGACGACGCCCGACGCCGCGATACGCGAGACCTTCCTGAAAGAGATTCGCGAGTCCGTGGATATCGCGAAGCGCGTGAACGCGAAGTGGATGACCGTCGTGCCGGGCCACGTCGATCGACGGCCCCATCTGGATTATCAGACGGCGCAGGTCGTCGAAACGCTGAAGCGCGCCGCGGCCATTCTCGAGCCACACTCGCTCATCATGGTCCTGGAGCCGCTGAACACGCTCCGTAATCACCCCGGGATGTTCCTGAGGGAAGTTCCGCAGGCATACCTGGTGTGTAAGGCGGTCGCGAGTCCGTCGTGCAAGATTCTCTTCGACATGTACCACCAGCAAATCACCGAAGGGAACCTGATCCCGAATATCGACGCCGCGTGGGACGAAGTCGCGTACTTCCAGGTCGGGGACAATCCCGGACGCAAGGAGCCCGGGACCGGAGAGATCAACTACCGCAACGTGTTCCGGCACATTCACGCCAAGGGTTTTACCGGCGTCGTGGGCATGGAACACGGCAACGCACAACCAGGGCGCGAGGGTGAGCGCGCGGTCATCGACGCTTACATCGCCGCCGATTCCTGGACGTGAGCAAAGGGCGACTGGAAGCCTTCACCGACGGCGTGGTCGCGATCCTCATCACGATCATGGTCCTGGAGCTGCACACACCTGAGGGCGAGGGCTGGGATGCGCTGCGACCGTTGACGCCAGTACTCCTGACCTACGCGCTCAGCTTCATCTTCCTGGGCATCTACTGGAACAATCATCACCACATGCTGCACGCATCCCAACGGATCAACGGCCGCATCCTGTGGGCGAATCTGCACCTGCTCTTCTGGCTGTCGCTCGTCCCCTGGCTCACCCGGTGGATGGGCGAAAGCCACCTGGCGCCAATGCCGACTGCCTTGTATGGTGTTGTGCTCCTGCTCGCCGCGATCGCTTACACGATCCTGCAGGCCGCCATCCTGTCGGAGCACGGGCCGGACTCGAAACTGGCGGCGGCAATCGGCAACGACGCCAAGGGACGGCTGTCCCTTCTGCTCTACGCGGTCGCAGTCCCGCTCGCGTTCGTCAATCAGTGGGTCTCGGCGGCCCTGTATGTTGCCGTGGCCCTGATCTGGCTGATTCCAGACCCGCGTATTGAGAAGAAGCTCACCGAGGCTGAGCGTACTTCTCGGTCAGTCTCCTGATGGTGGTGGCGTTTCGCATCGTGGTTGGCATACCCAGCGCCTTCGCCAGAACGGCGCCGGAAACGAGAGACTCACCGAGCTTCGTCCGGCACAGCCAGTACAGCTCACGTTTGTGCACGTGAAAGTCGTCCACGGCCGTCCGGCACGCCACGATCTTCTCCTGCGCGGCAGGCTCCGGCGGCACTGACAGAAATCCGATATACAGCGTGCTGCCAGGCGCGTTCATGTCGGCAGGTGCAAACGGCTCGTACTGAACAATCCTGGCGAGCTCGGCTGGTGTTCTCAGGAACGTGGAGACGGGGTAGCCGAGTGCGGCACCCAGCCTGGTTTCGATGCGTTGTTCGAGTGCCTGCGCGTTCTGGCTACGCGACTCGAAGACGACGTTCCCGCTCGCGATGAAGGTCTCGACGTTCGAGAACCCGAGTGCCGCGAACTCCCTCCGCAGCAGCTCCATCTTGACGACGTGGCCGCCGACATTGATGGCGCGGAGCAGCGCGACGTAGCGGGGCATCCGTGCGGATTCTATCGGAAGGAGGAGGAGGCCGCCGAGCGGCCCCCTCCGACGAGTAGTTACTGGGCCAGCAGCACGCTCCAGGCGCTACGGCCGTGCGTGAAGGCGAAGAGACGTCCCTCTTTGATTTCGAGGTGTTCGGTGACCACGTTGGCGAAGCCGGTGTTCTCCGCCGGGCTTGGGCGAGAACGTGTTACCGCGCCCAGGTGAAGTAGTCAGGCGTGCTCGCCTTATCCGCGTCGATGAAAATGACGTCGAACGGTCCGCAGCCTTCTGCGGCGAGTTTGGGGAGCGTCTCCTGCGCGGGCCCCACTCGCACGTCGACTACCGCCTCGAGCCCCGCGCGTGTGATGTTGGCGCGCGCCGTTTCAGCGTGCCGGGGGTCCGCCTCCAGCGTGATCACGCGGCCGCCCGGTGTCAGCGCCCTTGCCAGCCAGATCGTGCTGTAGCCCCCGAGCGTGCCGATCTCGAGGATGTCACGCGCCCCCTGGATCCGCGCCAGCAGGTACAGGAGCTTCCCCTGCGGCGGCGAGACGTCGATGGCCGGCAGGCCGGCCTCGCGATTTGCCGCCAACGCCGCGTCGAGCGCCGCGTCGCGCGGGGTCAGCAGCTCCGCGAAATACTGATCGACGGCCGACCACAGTTCCTGCGTCATAGGTCAGCGCGTGTCTGAATTCGTAATGGGATTTGCATACGTGTCGTGCGACGCTTCGTGTCCGGCGTCCGAAATTCGCTGACATTTTCCGGGCGGGGCATCCCGCCTGTCGGCGTTGCTCCTCCCTCAAATACGCCAGGTATTCTCGGTCGTCGCCCCTTGCCAGCCGGGCGCCGCGCTCCGGAAAATTTGTCACCGAATTTCGGACGCCGGACACTAGACTTGCGCCGGAGGCTCGATGTGATCGGCATCACCAGACGGCAGACCTTCACCGCCTGCACGGCGGCCCTGGCTGCCCTTCGCAACGCTCCGGCCGATGCGCGATCCCAGCGGGCCGTGACGAAAGGCCGGCTGAAACAGTCCGTCTCGCGGTGGTGCTACAACCGCATCCCCATGCCCGACTTCTGCAAGGCGGTTGCGGACATGGGGTTGGCCGCGATCGATCTGCTCGAAGAACCGGAGTGGGCGGTCGCGCGGCAGTATAGCCTCATTTGCTCGATGGGCTATGCCGGCGGCGGCACTATCAGTGACGGCCTCAACGTCCGCGCCAACCACGACGCCATCGTCCGTAACTTCGAGAAGCTGATCCCGCGCGCCGCCGCGCAGAAAGTCCCCAACGTCATCACGTTCTTCGGCAACCGCCGTGGAATGGCGGACGCGGAAGCGGCCGCGAACTGTATCGCCGGCCTGGACAGGGTGAAGAAGATTGCCGAGGATCACGGCGTCACCGTCTGCGTGGAGCTCCTCAACAGCAAGGTCGACCACAAGGACTATCAGGGAGACGGAACGGCCTTCGGCGTGCAGGTCGTGAAGGCTGTGGGATCTCCCAGGGTCAAGTTGCTGTACGACATCTACCACATGCAGATCATGGAGGGAGATCTGATCAAGACGATTCGTGATAACCGCGAGCACATCGCGCACTTC
>JAIVJE010000515.1 GCA_020200195.1 Acidobacteriota bacterium
GTACAGCACCATCAGCACAGGAAGAAACACGAGGATGGTCAGGATGTACTGCGCGAGGTTGAAGAGCACCGTCGCGATCGGCAGGATCGCGCGCGGGAACCAGACGCTGCGTACGAGTCCGCCGTTGTCCGCGATGGCGCCGGTAGACATGGCTACGGCGTTGGCGAAAAACGTCCAGGCGAGCAGACCGAGCATCAGATGGAAGACGAACCCCGGGGTGCGGATACGAAGGATGAACGTAAACGCGACCGTGTAGACCGCGATCATCAGAAGCGGGTTGGCCAGCGACCAGACGAACCCGAGCACCGATCCGCGGTACTTCAGCTTCAGATCCTTGATCACGAGGTTGCGCAACAGATGGCCGTACTTGACCAGCCCGAGCACGGTGCGCCGCATGCTGGGCCGTACGGCCGCACGGTCCACCATCGTGGCCGACGTCGCCGTCACCTCTGCCCACCCGAACGGCCCCGCAGCGTGCCGGCGAGCCCTCTCCAGAGACCCCGCAGCTGCCAGAACCGGCTCGCTTCCATGTGCCGCACGGTGTCGTCACGTTCGGCGATGCGCTGCTGCGCCGCCTGCAGTGCCGCGTTGACGCGGGCGAGGTCTGCGCGCAGCGCCGGCGCCTGCGCAGCTTCGGCCTGCACGTGCAGATCCCATTGGACAATCTGGTTGCGCAGCTCGTTGCGTTCCTCGATCGCGCGGGCGTACAGGCGCTCGTACTCACGTATGACGCGGGGCAGCGGTTCCGAACGGCGGCGGAACCGCGCCGCCCACGGTGTAATAAAGGATGCGTCGAAGTCGAGATCACGCAGGAAGCCCTGGCGCGCGAACAGCTCGGCCCAGTCCTCCGGCGGCCGGACATTGACGTGCGTCTGTTCGGCGAAATCACGCGGCGACGAGGAGAACAGGATGTCGTCGGAATGCCGGCACATGTTCGCGAGCGCAGCCGTCGCGTCGACCGCCGCCATGTGTTCGAGCACTTCGATACAGACAATCAGATCGTAACTGCCGGTCAGCTCGGATGTGAGCGATTCCACGCGGCAGTGGGCCCGCGCCGACTCGTGAACCTGCTCGATCGCGTATGTCGAGATATCGATACCCTCGGCGTCGATGCCGCGCGCGCGTAACCGCTCGACGAGGAGTCCGATAGCGCAGCCCGCGTCGAGTGCGCGACGAGGAGCGATGTCGCTCTGGATCCGTTCGGCCATACGGTCGAAAACCGCCAGCCATTCGTCGTTGCGCAGGTAGGGCTTGCCGCAACAGTGTGAGTAATAGAACTCACCGAATGCATCGGCTCGCGGCCGGGGTTCCATCAATCGAGTCCAATCCTGAGTGCCGCCTTGATCCGGCGCTTGATGCCAGGCCAGATCCGGCGTCGCGGCACCGCGATCTGACGGTGTGGCGTGGCGGACCCGCCTTTGACCAGCCTGAACAGATTGCCTTCGAATACGGAATGGGTGTGCACGAATGCCGTATCCAGCGGCCGATCGACCTCGTCGCTGTTGGTGCGGACCACGAAAACCTGCTCCGGCGATCCGAGTCCCGTGTCGGCCGCATATGCGCGGACGTCGTCGAGTTCCATGCCCTTTTCGAGGATGCCGTATTTTTTCATGGCCCCGACCGACACTTCCGCGTGCTCATGGGCCGCGCCAGGCTCGGCCAGGACGACCCGCCCCGCCGGCCTCAGCGCCCGATCGTAGCCGCGCATCGCGGCACGACGGTCGGGAAGATGATGGAATGATTCGTACGCCAGCACGGCGTCGAATGCGCCGGGCCGGAGCGGAAGGTTCTCGACATCGCCGACCAGCAAGTGAGGCCGCACGGCGCCTATGCGTTGAATGGCAATTTCGAGATAGGTACGGCAGATGTCGACGCCGATGGCGTTGATGCCGCTCTTGAAGAGCCACTCGGTCGTCCAGGCGTACCCGCAGCCGCTGTCGAGCACGGTCTCGCCCCGCTCGAGTTTCAGCAGCGGCACCGCGGTGCCGAACAGGCGGATCAAGTAGATCGAGAATTCCGTGTTCCACGGGTTGAATGGCGAGCTATATCCGGGACCGAAGAAGCCCGGATCGTCGACTTTTTCCTTGATGCCGATCTCCGCCACTTTGTAATGCGCCCCGGGGTCGGACACTGCGTCCCCAGACGGTGCGTACGCGGCGAGCGTTTCGCGCAGCTCGCGGGGCATGGCAGCGGAGGCTGCATCGAAGAGGCCCAGCTCCCGCTCCCGGTCGCGAAGGTGATCTGGCAGCAGCTCCGGAATACCTTTCTCGATTGGATACCAGCGACCGCACTCCCCGCAGATCAGCAGACCTCGCTCCGCGACGAACACGAGTGAGCGTGCTGGCGCTGCCGCAGAGCCGCCGTGGACGTCGAGCAGTGCCGTGAGCGCTGTGCGCGTCCTCCACACTGGCGACGGCCCGAGCCCCGGACCTTCCGGCACCCGATCTCCGGGGGGAAACAGCCGTTCGGTCAGCCGCGCTTCCTGTTCTTCGCGCACCCAGCAGACGAGGTCGCCCGCGCAGGCCGGGCAGACTACAAAGGACAGCAGGGAATAACGCATCCGGGGACTTCAGGCTATACCACCTCCACAGCGCCGACCAAGTACGCGGAGGCGATCGGTGCGCGTCCACGCACGCGAGAGCGCGACCGACGGTCGCTATCGGGTATAATGAAGGACCCCAGCGCCGCTCCCGTCGATCACGCCATGCAAAAAAACCCGACCCTGCTCCTGTTGGCGACGCTCGTATGCGCGCCTTGCGCCTCGGCCCAGACTGTTACCGCGCCGTCGGGAACCACCACAGTCGCATCCG
>JAIVJE010000516.1 GCA_020200195.1 Acidobacteriota bacterium
CACGTGGACCGTGCGAACCTCTCGGCGCCCAGGCGGACGACCCGATCGTCTGGACCAGCCGCAGGAGGCGGTCTGTGTCGCAGTGGATATCCTCGACGAAGATCATTCGCTCGGTCTGGCGCTGCGGCGGCTGGCCACCGACGCCACCCTGCGCGAGACGCTCGGCCGCGCGGCACGGGCGTACTGGGCGCAAGAGCACGCCGTCGAGTCCATGTTGCAGGACTACAGACGAGTGATTCCCCTCGCAATCGACCGCCCCGCGCCGGCGTACCCGCTCCCCGCACACCTGACGAACGACGGTACCGCAGTGCTGCGCACGTTGCTCGCGCCCTTCGGCATGCCGGCGCCTTTGAGGTAGACTTTGACGATACGCGTCAACGGCGAGCCGCTGGAGATCGACGGACCCCTCAGCATTACCGCATTGCTCGCGCACCTGCGGATCGATCCCCGTCTCGTCGCTGTTGAGCACAACCTGACCGTCGTCAAACGCCCGCTGTACGATGCCACGTCCGTCACCGAGGGAGACGAGATCGAGATCGTCAACTTCGTCGGCGGGGGCGGTTCATAGCCTGAATATGCAATCCGATCCGCTCGTCATCGCGGGCCGAAGCTTCGCTTCGCGCCTCATCGTAGGAACCGGGAAATACCCGTCGCATGCGGTGATGGCCGACGCACATCGGGCATGCGGTGCGGACATGGTGACCGTGGCGGTGCGGCGCGTCAACCTGACGGACCGCTCCAAAGAGTCGCTGCTCGACCACATCGACCAGGAGCGGGTGTTCATCCTGCCCAATACCGCGGGATGCTACACGGCCGATGACGCGGTCCGCACGGCGCGGCTGGCGCGCGAGGTCGGGCTGTCGAACTGGGTCAAGCTCGAAGTGATCGGCGACGAGCGTACGCTCTTCCCCGACAACATCGCGCTCCTCGAGGCGACCCGGACTCTCGTCCGCGAGGGCTTCGTCGTTCTGCCGTACACGAACGACGATCCGGTGATCTGCAAGAAGCTCGAGGAGGCGGGAGCGGCGGCCGTCATGCCGCTCGGGGCGCCGATCGGATCCGGCCTGGGCATCCAGAATGCGAACAACCTCCAAATCATCCGCGAGCAATCGCGCGTTCCGGTCATCGTCGATGCCGGGGTTGGCACCGCATCGGACGCGGCAGTGGCGATGGAGCTGGGTGCGGACGGCGTGCTGATGAATACGGCAATCGCGCTGGCGCAGGATCCCGTCACGATGGCGGCCGCGATGAAGCTGGCGGTCGAGGCCGGACGGCTGGCGTGGAATGCAGGGCGCATCCCGCGGCGGGCCTACGGTTCGGCCAGCAGTCCGCTCGACGGGATGATCGGCGCGGGCGCCGCCGCGGGCCGGCCCGGAGTGTGATGCCGGAGCGTCTTGCCGAACGCCTGGAGGATACGCTCAAGCGGCTGAAGGACGAGCGCGACGAGGCGGACCGACGCTACAACGACGCGCTGACCGCCCTGGATCGATCGCTCATTGGCGAGGTCGACCTGCCGCACGCACCGCCGGCTTACGACGAACACCAGATCACCCCTCTGAACAGCGCCTGGAACATCCTCCCCGCGCCCCCGGTCGCGTCCGGGCTCCAGGGTAGGCTGACCGGATTCATCTGGCGCGTGATCGCCCCTTACCTGCAGCGCCAGCTCGCGTTCAACTCGCTGCTGGTCGACCACGTCAATCGCAACGTACCGGCTCATCGAGAAACGCAACGTACGGCGGATTCCCTCTTCGCAGTGCTGCGCATCCAGCTTGCCGCGCAGGCGGAGTTCCAGTCCCGGCTCATCGCGCTGCTGCAGCAGATCACACCATACGTCGATACGAAAGACCGCGACACGGCGGGTGGCGCGATCGTGCTCAATGCGGCGCTCAGCGGACTCTCGGAGAGCGTCGCGAAGCGCTGGGAGTCCCGGGCAGCGAGCGACGAGCGCCGTGACGCACGCATGGACGCCCTCACGGCCGCTCAAGAAGAGCTTCGCGGAATGGTCGGCGTTGCGCAGCAGGCCGCTTTGACGGTGAAGCGTGAACTGGAGCGCATGATGGCTGTTGGCGGAACCCCGCGCGACGCCGCGGTTGCCGCCCCGTCCCCCGGGGCCACCGCGGACGCAAAAGTGTTTGCGCGGGCGCTCGATGCGTACAAGTACGTCGGCTTCGAGGATCAGTTCCGCGGATCGCGCGAAGTCATCCGTACGAGGCTCGCGAGCTACCTGCCGTTTTTTGACGGAGCGTCCGACGTGCTGGATATCGGATGCGGACGGGGCGAGTTCCTCGATCTTCTTGCGGGCGCGGGAATTTCGGCGAGCGGCATCGACCTGAACCACGAGATGGCCGAGACCTGCCGGGCGCGAGGCCTGAACGTCACGGAAGCGGACGCGTGCGGCTTTCTGGAGTCGCTGCCAGACGAATCGCTGGGCGGGGTGTTTTCCGCCCAGGTCGTCGAGCACCTGGAGCCAGGTTATCTGCTCCGCCTCCTGGATCTGGCGTTTCACAAGCTGCGTCCTGGCAGTCCAATCGTTCTGGAGACCCTCAACCCTGCATGCTGGGTGGCGTTTTTTGAGAGTTACATCCGCGACATCACGCACGTCTGGCCGCTGCATCCCGAGACGCTGAAGTACCTCGTCCTGGCGAGCGGATTTACACGCGCCGATGTCGAATACCGCTCCCCGGTTCCGCATCAAGATCGGTTGCAGCCGCTCGCCGTACAGCGCGCCACCCAGCCGCCGACCGATCTCGTGGACACGTTCAACGCCAACGTTGAAAAACTCAACGCGCGGATCTTCACCTACATGGAC
>JAIVJE010000517.1 GCA_020200195.1 Acidobacteriota bacterium
CTTCGGCACCTCCCACAGTTCCTTGATGCCGATCGCATACAGTTGCGGCGCCCGCCCAGCATCCAGCCCCAGTCGGCGCACGAGCGCTTTGGTCAGGTTGCCGCGGACGCCGTCAGTGAGGATCGTCACGCGCGCCCGTACATCGACCCCTGGTTCGAAGTTGGGCTTCCGCTCACCGTGCTTACCAACGCCGCGGTCGCCGGTGCGAACACCGACGATCCGATCGCCGTCGTACAGCAGCTCCGCCGCCGGGAAGCCCGTGAACACGTCGATTCCCTCCGCCTCGACGAGCCCTCCGAGCCACTTCACGAAGCGGTTCAACGAGATGATGTAGTTGCCGTGATTCCTGAGAGGGGGCGGTGTGATCGGGAACGCGAGCTTCGCGCCGCGGGTCAGAAAATAGACGTGGTCCTGGTGCACCTCGGAGGCGATCGGTGCCCCTTTGTCCCTGAACGCCGGCACGAGCTCCTGAAGGGCGGATGGATCCAGCACAGCGCCCGACAGCATGTGCGCGCCGACTTCGCGGGCCTTTTCGAGCACCACGACGGTGAGCGGCTTCCCTCCGTTGTCTTTCTGCAGCTGGGCGAGCCGCAACGCTGCCGACATGCCCGCCGGACCGCCGCCAACGATGAGGACGTCGACTTCGAGGGTTTCGCGGACCAAGAAACAGCTCCCCGCTTCCAGCTACTACTTGTTCAACTCGGCAATCATTGCCGGGACGACCTCGAACAGGTCCGCCACGATGCCGTAGTCGGCGATCTCGAAGATGGGGGCCTCCGCATCCTTATTGATGGCGACGATCGTCCGCGACCCTTTCATGCCGACGAGATGCTGGATGGCGCCGGAGATGCCGAGGGCGACGTACAGCTTTGGCGCAACGGTCTGTCCCGAGCTGCCGATCTGCCGATCCATCGGCAGCCAGCCGGCGTCGCAGATCGGACGCGACGCCGCAAGCTCTGCCCCCAGCGCCTGCGCGAGGTTTTCGGCGATCTTCAGATGTTCCTGTCCCTTGATCCCTCGCCCGACGGCAACGATGCGCTCGGCCTGAGAGAGATCGACGGCCTGCTTCGCCTCTTTGAAAGGCGCCTCAGCGGTCTGACGGATTTTTGTGGGATCGAGGCCAGCTGCAGCCTTGCGAACCGGGGCTGGCGCGCTGCCGCGCTTCGCCGCATCCGCCCGAAATGCTCCGATCTGAACGGTTGCGAGATGCGGGGCAGGCCCGGATGCTGCCACGTCCGCGTTCAGCTTGCCCTGGAACACGGGACGGACATACAGCACGTCCTCGCCGTCCCGCTTGATGCCGGTGACGTCGGTGACCAGCGGCCGCGTCAGTCTCGCCGCGAGGGCTGGAGCGAAGTCGCGGGTCTGATACGTGTGCGGCAGGAACACGTGCGATGGCTGCTCCGCGCCGATCAGAGCGACCAGGGCCGCGACGAAGCCGTCCGCAGTGTACTGGGCGAGCGCCGCGTCCTCGATGAGGATGATCTCGTGTGCGTCCGCCACCGCAAGCTCGGATGCCAGCGCCTCCACGCCGGAGCCGAGCACGGCGATCTGGATTGGCGTGCCGTGCTGCTGCGCGGCCGCAATGGCTTCCCACGAGGCGCGATTCAGCCGCCCGTCCCGCTGTTCCGCCACGACCAGCAGCATGACTAAATGACCCTCGCGTCATCGCGCAGCCGCTTGACCAGCTCCTTCGCCGCATCGCCGGCCGACCCTTCGATCAGGGCCGGCAAGGGGAGGGACATCCATTGGAACCACCCGCCTTCGAGCTCCCGTTTGACACGCAGCCGCCCGTCCGTTGCCTGGACCTCCATGATGATGGTCGCGTGAGGCATGCCGAGCTTCTCGGCCAGTACGACTCCGACCTGGCCGAAGCCCTGATCGTCAGACTGCAGTCCCGTGAGCACGAGATCGAACCGCTCGTCGCGGACGGCGACGGCCAGCGCGTCAGCCACGGTGACCGCGTCGGCGGCCGCGAGCGCGTCGCCTTCGACGTGAATCGCCCGGTCTGCGCCGCGCGCAAGCGCCTCGCGAATCACCTGTGACACACGGGCGGGGCCGGCCGAACAGACGACGACCTCGCCCCCGTGCTTTTCCTTCAGGCGCAGCGCCTCTTCCAACGCGTACGCGTCCGGTTCGTTGAGCTCGAAGCTCGCATCCTGGTCCCGGATCCAGGTCTGGCCGTCGTTGACGCGGAGCTGCCACTCCCGCGTCACGACCTGCTTGATGCATACGGCGATTTTCATGGGTCAGCTCTCAGCCTCAGATCTCAGCAGTCAGCTCGGCTGCCGGTTGTCATTTGTCACAGGAATCGACGACGGGGCTGACGGCTGAATGCTGATAGCTGACAGCTACTCGCCATAGCGCTTGAAGAGCAATGCCCCATTCGTGCCGCCGAACCCGAAGGAATTCGAAAGCGCGTACTCGATTTTCGCCTCCCGCTTCGTGTTCGGCACGTAATCGAGGTCGCACTCGGGGTCGGGCGTCTCGTAGTTGATCGTCGGAGGAATCATCTGGTGTTTGATCGCCAGCACGGTGATGCCTGCCTCGAGGCCGCCCGCGGCGCCCAGCAGGTGACCGGTCATCGATTTAGTCGACGAAATCGCCAGCGCCCGCGCGTGCTCGCCGAACAGGCGCTTGATGGCGAGCGTCTCGAGCTTGTCGTTATAGGGAGTCGAGGTGCCGTGGGCGTTGATGTAGTTCACCTGATCGGGCTGGACGGCGGCCTGCCGCAGCGCGGCCTGCATGACGCGGACGCCGCCGTCGCCATCTTCGGACGGCGCCGTAATGTGATACGCGTCCGCCGACATCCCGTAGCCCACTAGCTCGGCGTAAATCGGTGCGCCACGCCGGCGGGCGAACTCCAGTTCCTCCAGAATCACGACGCCGGATCCCTCGCCCATGATGAACCCGTCGCGGTTCTGGCCTGCCGCGAGATTGATGATGGCTGCCGGAATAAAGAACGGTGAGATGCGCCGCGGGCCGCCTTCGAGCAGCGCCTTGTGCTCCCGCTCGATGGTGCTGAATCCGCCGATGCCGGACGCAATGAACACGCCCACCCGCGTCGCGATCTCCGGCGACACGGTCAACCGCGCGTCGTCTACCGCGAACTGCGACGCCGCGATGGCAAACTGGATGAAGACGTCCATCTTCTTGACGTCTTTCTTGTCCATGAACTGCAGCGGGGCGAAATCCTTGACCTCCCCCGCGATGCGCGCGGAGAACTGCGCGGGATCGAAGTGAGTGATCGGTCCAATTCCGTTGCGCCCTGCGCACAGCGCTTCCCAGTTCGCCCCGGTCCCGACGCCGAGCGGCGACACGAGGCCGACGCCCGTCACGACGACTCGCCTGCTCAAACAGCCCCCCTGCCTACTTTTTTTTGCTGTGGGACTCGATGTACTCGATCGCTTCCTTCACGCGGGTGATCTTTTCGGCGTCTTCGTCCGGAATCTCGATGCCGAACTCCTCCTCGAATGCCATGACCAGCTCCACCGTGTCCAGCGAGTCGGCGCCGAGATCGTCGACAAACGACGCGTCCGGCGTGACTTCCTCCTCATCCACTCCGAGCTGTTCAACGATGATGCTCTTCACTTTGTCAGCGACGGCCATTCAGTCCTCCTACGTGTACATTCCGCCATTCACGGCGAGTACCTGCCCCGTAATATACGACGCCTCGTCTGATGCGAGAAAGCAGACGGCCGCCGCAATGTCCTCCGGTGCCCCCAGCCGCCGCAGTGGAATCTTCGAGATCCACTCCTCACGCGCGCCGTCGGTGATCGTGCGCGTCATGTCGGTCTCGATCAGGCCAGGCGCCACGACATTGACCGTGATGCCGCGCGACGCAACCTCGAGCGCAACGGCTTTGGCGAAACCAATCAACCCGGCTTTCGACGCAGCGTAATTGGCCTGCCCGGCATTGCCGCGCTGGCCCACGACGGAGCTGATGCACACGATGCGGCCGCCGCGTTGGCGGATCATCGGTTTGAGTGCCGCTTGCGTCATGGCGAACGCACCGGTCAGATTCGTCGCCAGCACTGCGTCCCAGTCCTCGCGCTTCATCCGCAGCATCAGCTGGTCGCGTGCGATTCCCGCATTGTTCACCAGGATGTCGATGCGTCCATGAGTCGCCATCGCGAACTCGATGGCTTGCTCGGCGGCCCCGGGTGACGTGACGTCGATCGACAGCGCGTCGGCCTGCCCGCCCACGGCCGCGATGGCGTCGGCCGTCTGACGCGCATTGTCCTCCCGCGCCGCCGCGACCACGCGGGCCCCGCACGCGGCGAGCTGCGTCGCGATGGCGCGTCCGATGCCCCGTGATGCGCCGGTTACAATCGCGACGCGACCGGAAAGATCAATCATAGTAGAATCGCCAGCGCCGCCGCGAGACTGTCGCCGTCCTCGATACTGACGACCGTGACGCTTCGATCGATCTTCCTGATCAACCCCGCAAGTACGGTCCCGGGCCCGAGCTCCACGAACGCGCGCGTGCCTTCCCGGATCAGCCGTACGACGACGTCTTCCCAGCGCACGGGTGCGGACACCTGCCGAATCAGCGCGTCAATGGCGTCGCTCGCCGCCCGTTTGGGCTCGGCGTCGACGTTGGCGACGACCGGGATGCGCGGATCGTGCGCAGGAAGCGCCCGCAATTCAGGCGCGAGCCGATCTTCTGCGGGCTTCATCAGCGGACAATGGAAGGGGGCGCTCACCGCCAGCGGAATCGCGCGCTTCGCTCCGAGCGCCTTCGCGCGGTCGGACGCACGCGCAATCGCGTCCGCGTGACCGGCGATGACGACCTGTCCGGGGGCGTTCAGGTTGGCAAGGGTCACGACCCGGCCGGGGAGCTCTGCGCAGGTCTCCTCGCAGGCGCGACCGACGCCCGCGGCATCGAGTCCGAGAATCGCAGCCATCGCGCCTTCGCCGACTGGAACCGCCTCCTGCATGAAACGCCCACGCCGGCGGACCGTGCGCAAGGCATCCGCGAAGGATAGCGTACCGGCGATGACATGCGCCGAATACTCCCCGAGGCTGTGGCCCGCTGCAAACGAAGGCCGCAGACCGTGCGCCTCGGCCACCCGGTACGTGGCAATGCTCGTGGCGAGAATCGCGGGCTGGGCATTCTCGGTCAGCTGCAACCGATCTTCCGGTCCGTCGAAACAGAGCCGCGATACCGCTTCGCCGAGTGCGTCGTCTGCTTCCGCGAACGTCTGCTGACAAATTGGGAATTGTTCGGCGAGCGCCCTGCCCATGCCGACTTTCTGCGCGCCTTGCCCGGGAAAGATGGCCGCGATCATCTCAGCGCGTCACCGTCGTCAGTTCGCGGGAGAGCTTGTCGACGAGTTGCGCGCCCGCCAGGCGGGCCGCGAGGGCGACGCCGTTGCGCACCGCTTTGGCCGACGACCGCCCGTGCCCGACGACGCAGAGCCCGTTGAGGCCGAGCAGCGGCGCCCCTC
>JAIVJE010000006.1 GCA_020200195.1 Acidobacteriota bacterium
GCTCGATGCGAAGCGGCGGCGGCTCGAGGTCCACCAGGTACCCGAACTCGCGCCGGAAATCCTCCAGCGACATCCCAGCCGTGGCCGCGAACTTCGCGAGCTCGTGATCGTCCTCGAAATCATCACGCCGAAGGCGGATCATGTAGCGGCGCGCGATGGCATAGCGGGTCGAGTGAATATCGACCAGCCGCACGCGCGTCCGTCCGGTGTCGGCGTCGATCATCGACGTGAACGGCACCGGCACGAAATGCCCTCCCTGCATGGAGATCATGACGGCGTTCCCGCCAGAGAGCAGATACTTCGCCGCGCAGTAACCGAGATCGCGCGTGTATTCGAGGTCCGCCGGAACCGGATCGGCGCAGCGCAGCTCGTAGCCGATGTTCTTGGCCGCGATCGTCGTCCTGAGGCCGAATTCAGTGAGCCGCCGCTGGACCTCTGCCTTGAGAATCTCTCCGATGTTCACCTCGGCGATCCGCACGTGGCCGTGCGCGTCGCGCTCCACTTCGTGGATGCCCGCGAGGTCGGCCGGCTCGATGTCCAGCACGAGCCCCTCGGCGATCATGGCGACGCCGTCGCGCCGTCCGTAGCTGAGGCGCTTGAGAATTGCGCCGACCAGCGTATCGACGATCGACTTGAGGCGGATGCGGCCCTCGAACTCCTCGGGGATCAGCGTCAGCGTGGCGCCGGCCGCCTTGCCGATGCCGAGCGCCAGGTGGCCCGCTTTGCGGCCCATCGCAATGACGAAATACCAGCGCGACGTCGTCTTGGCGTCGACCATCAGGTTTTTCACGATCTCGACGCCGTAGTGGCGCGCCGTCTGGAAGCCGAAGGTGTCGACGTGCGGCGGAAGGTCGAGATCGTTGTCGATGGTCTTCGGCACGTGGACGACGTTGATGCGGCCGCCGGCTTTGGCCTCCAGCTTCAACGCGGAATAGGCCGTGTCGTCGCCGCCGATCGTGAGCAGCATCGACACGTTGAGGCGGAGCAGCGAGATGACCGCCGCCTCGAGGCGCTCCGGATCCAAGGTCGGGTTGGCGCGCGAGATGCCGATGTGCGACCCGCCCCGGAAATGAATGCGGCTGACCTGATCGATCTCGAGCGGCTGCACGCGGTCGATGTGGCCCTCCATGATCCATTCGAAGCCGTCGCGGATCCCGATGACTTCCACGCCCTCGAGGCGGCCGCGAATCGTCGCGGCGCTGATGACGCTGTTGATGCCGGGGGCCGGGCCCCCGCCCACGAGGATGGCGAGCCGTTTCGTCATGTTTCCGACGCTTATGCGTCTGCTTCTGCGTCCTGTGGCGTCGAGTCGTGTCCTTCGACCGGTCGCTCAATCATAGTACAAGACCCGAGGTCGCACGCGTACCGTTGGTGTCTACGGAAGACGCAATCGTTATTCAAAACGCGGGCGCAGCACTCGGATACAGGAGAGATCCGCGACTGCAGGCCCGACCTATCAGGAAGTAAACGGACCTCGGAAGGAAATTCGTGGCGGGCTACGGTTGCGGAGTTCTACCTGAGCGACCTCCAGGAGCGTCCCAGTGGATCTTCCCCGGGCCACCCGAAACGCCGCCTGAACGCTGCGGGGTACAAGGACAGCAGCGCGAGGAAGATCCGCGCACCGGTGTCCGACGAGCGGCCGCTGCGATCGTCGGGGGTCATGTCCGCTTGAGCGCCTGCCGTCGCTGCGCAGTACCCAGGATCGACTCCAGGCCCTCCATCTCGAGCACCAGTGCGCGGCGGCCAAGCTCGGTGATGCGGTAGTACCGCCTCCGCGGGTCGTCGTCTTTTGCGGCCGGACTGCCAAGATCCAGGATCAGCTCCGCGTCGAGCATCCGCTTGATCGTGCCGTAGAGCGTCCCCGGCCCCAGCACGGAGCGCCCGTCGGTGAACTCCTTCACATCGGCGGCGATGCCGAGCCCGTGACGGTCGTCGCTGGCGAGGGACAGGAGGATCTGGAGCACCGCTGGCGTCAACGGCAGTACCCGCCGGGCGCGTTCATCGAGCGTTGGTCTCCTGAGGAGCGACATGTATCCGCTACTGATATATCCGTTACGGATAATTACGTCAAGGGGTTCTGGGTTCGAGGGGTTCGGCGGGTTCGTCGATGGGTTCGCGAGGTTCGATTTTTGATGCGCAGTGAAGGTCCGGATTTTTACGGGAGCAGCGGCATGACGGTGGGCGAAGACAGCAAATGGAGGTTGCCGGCCGCGAACCATGGCCAGAACCGGGTCGGCCGCGATTCGGTCGCCAGCAGGACGTTGAACCCCACGGTCAACGGCAGCATGACTCGGGTGATCGCGCCCGTATGTGGATCGACCAGCACCCGATCGAGCAGCAGCATCAAGACGACGTATGGCACGGCCACGCGCCACCACGCGGCGGAGTACTCGCGGCGGACGAGCACGTACACCGCCTGCACCACCAGCGACAGCAGCAGCACGAATACCAGCCCGTCGGCGGAGAACAGTCCTCGGGTCCGGACTGCCGACAGTGCCTGACTTCCGCCCGCCGCCAGCGCTGCGCCCGGCGCCATGAACTGGTCGGTGCCGGTGAAGATGGTCGACCGGTAGATCGAGCGCAGGTAGTCGGTCCACAACAGCAAAGGCACCGCCGCGATCGTAATCGCGGCAATCAGGCGCATCCAACTTCGTCGGTCGCGTGGAAACGGCTGTGCCGCCATTGCGAGCAGATTCGTCTCGCGCCCTAATCCTGCAATCCCGACGATGGCTGCAGACAGGACCGGCCGTCCCCGGTCCACCGCCCACACGGCGCAGGCCGTCAGCACCAGGCTGGGTGCGTCCAGGAGCGCGAATCGCACGGACCACAACACTCCGTGCGAGAACAGGCAGGCGGTCCACAGTGCGAGCCCGCGTCCGGCAGTCGGCGGAATCCAACGCGCGACCAGGCACGCGAGGACGAGCCAGCACGCGACATTCTGGAGCGCGTAGACCTGAATGATCCAGGCAGGACGGCCCAGTCCCACCGCGTATGCAGTCCAGCTGAAGAGAATGCGCCGGGCGCGAAACGGAGCGAGGTCCATCGCGCGATCGACTCGCGAATCCCGGCACAGGGGATCGAGCGCACGTTGCGCATAAAACTGCCCGTCGTAGCTCGCCCAGGCAGGATAGTCGAAGTGCGGCACGTCGCGCATCGCCGGCGCTTCATGGTCGTGTCCCTCGGGGAAGCCTATGAGCGCCGTAAAGCCCGTGCCCGGATGGTAGAATCGCGCCACCGACGCCAGAAACAGGATGACAAGTGCGATCGCCAGGCCGCGATACGTCCACTGCCTCGTGGCGGCGATTGTTCTGAGCGCCTGCCGATATTCCACGCCAGTGGCTCCCGTCCGGGTCATCGATCTAATCCGCGAGTTCGACCGCGCCGACAAGCGGCCGCCAGACGGCTTTGCAATCGGGGAGCATGAGATCCACGGTGTCGCGCACCCGGCAATTTCCGCGGCCGTGCCGAGCCGGCTGACCGTGGCGCTTCCTCTCCCGCGGCATGGCGTGTTTCACGCGTTTGTGGCGCTCGGCGAGAGGCCGGCGGGGACGCGCGCCGCAGCGGTCCGCATTCGCGTCGGCGTCAGCGATCATCGTATCTACGAAGCACTCAGTGAGCTGATCCTTGTACCGGGCGAGCGCACATGGATGGACTTCCGTGCCGACCTGTCCGCGTACGCTGGCTGGAAGTGGAGCCTATTCTATCGCCCGGATCGGGTCATCTGGAGGGTTGTTCTCGCCGCAGACGCGACGGAGAACGTGCCGGCGACTGTCGTGTGGGCGTCGCCAGAAATCGTCACCGATACGAGTTCGGCTCGCGAGTACGCGGCGCGGCGTCATCAGCTGCGCTGAGTCTTCCTGCGCATACGCTGAGTGACCAACCGATACGCCGACTTATTGCGCCAGGATGAGCGGGCCATATTTGTTGTAGAAGGTGTTGGTCAGCACGTGGCCGGGATCGTACTTGTCCTTGGCGCGGAAGAAGGCGTCGATCTCCGGGTAGGCCCGGCGGAGCTGGGCGGCGGTGTAGTGAAGCTGGTACGGCAGGAAGAAGCGGCCGCCCGTCTTCGCGGTGAGGTCGATCAGCTCTCGCGTGAGCTGAGCCATCCGCGGGTTTCCTCTCTCGTCGGTCGTCTGATTCAGGTACAAGACGATCGCGAACATGTCTTCCGGCGCGTAGCTCAGGAAGTTGTCTTCGCGGTGCACGACACGGACCGACGCGTTCAGCAGGTTTGCGCGGTTGGCGAGCGTGATGCGCCGGAGCCCGTCGATGAACTCCTCGAATCGTTCCCGCGGGATGAAGTACTCCTGAAGGATGTCGGTTTCACCGGCTAGCCGGTTCATCAGGTACGGGACCGAGTCATGCATCGGATGATTGCGCGAGACGAGACCTCCATCCGACTCTCCGGCAGGGCACGACTCGAGCCTCGGCTCGAGATGCTTCTCCGCCCACCACTTCATCCGCATCGAGACCGATCCGAGCTTGGACAGGTTGAACACGAGCCGCCGGAGCCTGACGCCACTGACGTCACCGACCGGCGGAATCGTGGCCACAGCCGTCCTCATCTGCTGGTACGTGTAGACGAGCATTTCGCGCAGGTAGGATTGCGGCGCCGTGGAGAGATGCCCGTACATCAGGCGATAGGTCTGATCATGGAGGATGCGGTCGGTGAAGAACGCAGGAAACGAACGGTAGTCCATGATCTCGCGGCCCGACCGGTAGACGGCGTTGTCGGTGACCTCGATGTCCGCATCGAGGATCACGCCGAACAGCCCGTACCCGCCCACCACGAGGCGGAACAGCTCCGGCTCCTGCTCGCGGCTGACAGTGTGCATGCTGCCGTCCGGCAGCATGACGCGCATCGCCCGGACCGTTCTCCCGACCGATCCCGCCTGATGGTCCATGCCATGCGCGTTGACGGAGATCGATCCGCCGACGGTGAAGACGTCCGTGGACTGCATCGCCTTGACGGCGAAGCGGGGATGCAGGCGGTTCTGAATGTCATGCCACGTCGCGCCGCTCTGGACCGTCAGTACTCGCGTCGACTCGTCGAGTGTCATCCGGTTGAACGCGCGCATGTCGAGCACGACGTTGCGCGCCGCGAACGCCTGCCCCCCCTGGCTGTGCCTGGCGCCTGCGATGGAGACCTTCACTCCGCGCGCCCGCGCGACGGCAAACGCCTGTCGGATGTCCTCAACCTCCCTGACGGAAACGACGCTGTCGATCGGCGTCGGGTTCAGGCAGCTGACGTCATTGATGGTGGGGCCGCTGGCGGCCACTGGCGGCGCCGCCGGCGAGCAGTCTTTGTCGCCCGACGGATCGGCGGCGTAGTCCCAGGCGTGCCAAAGCAGGATCACGGCGACGAACGAGATGCCCATCAATGCGGCTATGCGCCGCCGGCGCGGCCTAGTAGTCATAGATGTGTTCGATCGTCGCGCCGCTCTTCACCAGCCTCGGCACGACTTCATGAAGCGAGCGAACCGGGACCTTGAGTCCGATACGCCTGGTCCCCTCCGTCAGAAAAACCTCATCGAGCAACAGGACCGCGCCGGTGTCGCTCGCGTTCAACGTAGCCGGCGCAAGCACGGTGACGAGAATCTCGTCGTTGCCGGCGATGTCGAGGAACCGGACCCCCTGGCCAATGAGCATCAGTGCACGGCCGGTGAACGCCTCGTAACGAGGGATGGTGACAATGTAGGAGTGCGGCCCCGGTTGCTTCACCTTCCGGACCACAGTGTCCGCAAATACCGCGTCAGTTGCGTTGTCGATCCACGCGTGAATCCTCGAATCTTCAGGACCGTAGGCCGCGCCGCTGCTGCGGCCAATCAGCCAGCCGTACATGCCCTTTACGCCGTACTCGGCGGTGAGTGCGAGTTTCCGCTCCCACTTGCGCACGAAACGCGGACCGCTCAACGGCGTCTCGCGCCAGAACTGCGCCGCTTTCGCGAAAAACGGGAACTCGTACCACGGTACGGTGTGCATGAACGCGCCGTATTCGATCGCGGTCTTGTGGGCGAACGCGTCCTCGGGCGTGTCGCGTCCCGAGATCCACTCCGTGAACCGGCCGAAGGTGTTTTCGTAGAGCCCCTTGAGTGCGTACTCGATCGTGAAGCTCGACCCGATAACCGCGAGCATCAGATGATTGCCGACGCTGAACGGATACACGCCCTTCGTCGCACTGCACACGGCGCCGTAGTACCGCCAGTACTGCCCGATGGAGCGGCCGTAGGGGAAGGCGCTCGGATTCTGCGCCCCGATGAATCGCGCGTACTCCTCCGTGTTGTAGACGATGTACCACTCGGGAAGAGTGAGGAAGGTGGAGACCTCGTCGCGCGTATAGTCGTTCACGCCGGCCGAGACGCGCTGCACCTCCGTCGAGGGCGTCTGGGGCTGGCCGGTGCTGCTGTAGCACCTTATGCCGATGAACGTCGCCGATAAGACGGCCGCGAGGATGACGGCGAGCGCCGCGGCTTTGACGATCCGCTTGAAGAAGCCGAACAGCCGCCCCAAACGCGACGCTGGCGCCTTTTTTTTGGCGCTCACACGTGCTGGTGCCGCGCGGCGGGCGCCTTCATGAAGCCGATGACCAGCGCGATGCCGCTGATGATCACGTGCGGCAGGTTCAGCGCCCAGTTGGTCATGCCGAAGTCTGGACGTCCAGGCCCCTGCGTGAAGATGCTGCCGTCGAGCAATCCGCGGCTCATGGTCATGCCGACGATCGCGTCCGACATGTATGCGATGCCTACCAGTGAAAAAGAGCGGGATGAACCGGTGCGCTCGCCAGGCGACGATGACACCCGCGATCCCCGAGAGCAGGTGGACGAAGTCGTCCACCGGGTCGATCTTGAACAGCCCGAACGACAGCCCGTTTGCATCCGTCAGGGCCGGCGTGTGGGTTATGACGAAGATGCCGAGGAAGCCAGCGGCGTAGAGCCAGCGAGCTTGACGAGGGTATCTTGGCGCATCGCGCCGGAGTATAACTCCGTCTGGAAGGCGCGCAGGACTGTTCGGCGCGTCCGGAAGGAGGACGGAGTCGCGTGACAACCGGCGAAAACACCCAGGCACCTGCTCCGACGAGTGCGCTGTCCTGCAAGGGTCTGGTAAAGCGCTACGGCGACGTCGCCGCGGTGTCCGGCCTCGACCTCGCGGTGCGCTACGGCGAGTGCTTCGGCCTGCTCGGTCCCAACGGCGCGGGCAAGACCACCGCGGTGGAAATCTTCGAAGGGCTCAGAGTGCCGGACGCCGGCGAAGTCGAGGTGCTCGGCGGCCGGTGGCGGGGAGACGGCGTGGCACTTCGCGCACGCCTCGGCATTCAACTCCAGGAGACCAAGTTTCCCGACAAGCTGCGCGTCAGCGAAGTCGTAACCCTCTTCCGCAGCTTCTACCCGCGCGGTCTGGCGGTCGAGGATGTTCTCTCTCTTGTGGGGTTGGAGGAGAAGGCGGGCGCGCACGTGCGGACGCTGTCAGGCGGACAGAAGCAACGCCTTTCGCTCGGTTGCGCACTGGTCGGCGATCCGGAGCTGCTGTTCCTGGACGAGCCGACGACCGGCCTCGATCCGCAGTCGCGCCGCCAGACCTGGGAGATCGTCGAGGGACTCAAGACACGCGGGCGGACGGTGCTCCTCACCACGCACTACATGGAGGAAGCCGCGCGGCTCTGCGACCGCGTCGCGGTGGTCGACCACGGCAAGGTGATCGCGCTCGGCACGCCGCGCGAGCTCATCGCCTCGCTGGGCGCCGAACACGTCGTCGAGTTCGCGGTCGGTGACGGCGCGAGCGCGACGATCGAGGACAGCATCCTTCGGGCGTTGCCCAGTGTGGAGGATGTCGCCCGCGACGGCGGAAGCTGGCGCCTCACGGTGCGCGAGGTGCACCGGGCGGTGCCCGCACTCCTGACCGCACTGGCCGAGCAGGGTGCGGAGCCCACGGCGCTCAGCACGCACCATGCCACACTCGAGGACGTCTTCATGACGTTGACCGGACGAAGGTTGCGTGATGGCTGAACGGACAATCGCTTACCGGGTCCGCGGCCCACTCGATGAGCTGACGCGAGCGCGGATCCGCGAGCTGACCCGCGAGCCCGAGGCGGTGTTCTGGGTATTCGTCTTCCCGATCGTCCTGGCGGCGATCCTCGGATTGGCGTTTCGCAGCCAACCGCCGGAAGCGCTCCCTGTGGCCGTCGTTACGGGCCCGCACGCCGACGCACGACGTGCGGCGCTTTCGTCAGGATCAGACCTCGAGGTGAGTGTTCTTTCCGAGCGCGAGGCCGCGCAGGCGCTCGCCCGAGGCCGTGTGGTACTCGTCGTGTCGGCTGGCGACACCCCCTCCTATGCGTACGACCCTACGCAGCCGGAGAGTCGCGCGGCCCGATTGGCGGTGGATGCCGCCCTCCAGCGCTCAGCCGGACGCGCCGACGCCTTCACCGCAGGCCGCGACGAGGTGACGGAGCCGGGCGCGCGTTACGTGGACTTCCTCGTCCCGGGTTTGCTCGGTATGAATCTGATGGGCACGGGGATGTGGGGCATCGGCTTCTCGCTCGTCGTCGCGCGCAACGGGAATCTGCTCAAGCGGCTCGTCGCCGCGCCGGTTCGGCGGAGTCATTTGCTCGGCGCGCAGCTCACCTCGCGCTTGATTTTCCTGATTCCCGAAGCTGGTGCTCTCCTGCTGTTCGCCTACTTCGCCCTCGGCGTGCCCCTCCGCGGCTCGCTGCTGCTCCTCATCGGGATTTCACTGCTGGGCGCGCTGGCTTTCAGTGGCCTGGGACTCCTGACCGCCGCGCGGCCCCGCACGATCGAGGGTGTTTCCGGAATCATGAACCTCGTGATGGTACCGATGTGGATCTTTTCCGGAATCTTCTTCTCGACAGAGCGTTTCCCGGCGAGCATGCAGCCCTTCGTGCAGGCATTGCCGCTGACGGCGCTCAACGACGCGCTCCGGGGCGTGATGCTCGAGGGGACTGGCCTCGTCCCTTTACTGCCCGAGATCGCCCTGCTCGCCGCGTGGGGGGCCGTGAGCTTCGTCCTTGCGCTGAAGATCTTCCGGTGGCAGTAAAGGCGCCGCGGTCAAGCATCGGCGTGGCTGTCGTCAGCATCGTGCTTTTCGGTGCGACGCTCGAGGTCCAAGCTCAGTGGCGGCAGTTCCGTGGTCCGGACGGGCTCGGGACGTCCCCGGCCAGCATCGTACCGCTCACGTGGAGCGAAGCGAAAAACGTCCGCTGGAAGACCGCCATTCATGGCCGTGCCTGGTCGTCGCCGGTTGTTTTCGGCAACCAGGTCTGGGTCACGACCGCAACCGAAGATGGTCGTGAGCTCTATGCCGTGGCCCTGGATCGCGAGAGCGGCCGGATCGTGCACGACCTGAAGCTGTTTCACGTCGACCGCCCTCAGTATGCGCATCCCTTCAACAGCTACGCGTCGCCGACGCCGGTCATCGAGCCGGGACGTATATACGTCACGTTCGGATCGCCGGGCACTGCCGCGATCGACACGCAGACCGGCAAGGTCCTCTGGGAGCGCCGCGATCTGGAGTGCAATCACTTTCGCGGCGCCGGCTCGTCGCCGATCCTCTTTCACAACCTGCTCATCATGCACTTCGACGGCAGCGATCGACAGTACATCGTCGCCCTCGACAAGGCGACCGGAAAGACCGTCTGGCGTACGGATCGGTCGATCGACTTCCAGGACCTCGGGCCGGATGGCAAGCCTGAGGCGGATGGGGATTATCGAAAAGCGTTTTCGACCCCTCACCTCGTGACAATGGCCGGACAAGCGATCGTCGTCAGCCTCGGATCGAAGGCGGCGTACGGATACGCACCGCTCACCGGCAAGGAGCTGTGGAGGATCGAAGAGCGAAGCAGCCACTCCGCCAGCACCCGACCGGTGGACGGGCACGGGCTGGTGTTCTATCCCACCGGATTTGCAACGGGACAGCTTCTGGCAGTACGGCCCGATGGGAAGGGTGACGTCACCGGCACGCACGTCGTCTGGAGGGTGACTCGAGGCGTGCCCAACAAACCGTCGGTGCTGTTGGACGGGGACCTCCTGTTCATGATCAACGATGTCGGTATTCTCGCGTCTCTGGAAGCGAAGACCGGCAACGTGGTGTGGAGGGAACGTCTCGATGGCACGTACAGCGCTTCGCCATTGTCGGCGGGCGGTCGAATCTACTTCTTCAGCGAGGACGGCAAGACGACGGTGATCGCTGCCGGCCGGCAGTTCAAGCGGCTGGCCGAAAACCAGCTCGACGAAGGCTTCATGGCGTCGCCGGCGATTGCCGGAAGTGCGCTGTTCCTGCGCACCCGCACCCATCTGTACAGAATCGAGTAACGACCGCGGCACGCCTGAAGTCCTCATTCGCCTTCGAGTGGGCCGAACAGTTCTGCGGCGTCGCTGACATCTGTGTAATGGCCGGACCAGCCGTTACCGGGAACGCCCTTTCAGGCCTGTTGCGCCTCGCGGCACCTCTCTTGCGGCCGTCGGGTTCATGCCCAGCGCAAACCGGTGCCAGGTGTATCGAGTTCTGTTGGTCCTCATGGCTGTCATCCTGTTGGCAGGATGCAGCGTCGAACTGCCCAACAGGCCGACGCTGCCGCCGCCACCTGCTC
>JAIVJE010000518.1 GCA_020200195.1 Acidobacteriota bacterium
CTATTCGGGACCCGCGGACGAAGTGAAGATTGCGGTTCTGAACGTCACGCCGCGGGCGGTGCGCCTGGAGGCGGGTGACCGGATCGCCCAGGGCATTTTCTTGCCTGCGCCGCACGTCGTGTGGGAGGACGTCGACAGGCTGCGCGCCGAATCCCGCGGAGGATTCGGCGCGACAGGTACGTAGGAAATTACCAGCGCGGTTCGCGCCGGCGTGAACCGCCGGCACCTCCGCTGCCGCCTTTGCCGCGGCCGCCGCCAAAACCGCTGCCACCCGAGTGCTCGGGCTTGGGCCGCGCTTCGTTCACGGCGAGTGCGCGACCGCCAAGGTCGTACTCGTTGAATTCGGAGATCGCCTTCTGCGCTTCTTCGTCCGTCGCCATCTCCACGAACGCGAAGCCGCGTGCGCGCCCGGTGGCCATGTCGCGCATCACCCGGACCGACTCCACCGCGCCGGCCTTCCCGAACAGATCCTGCAGCTCCGCTTCACCGATGGAGTACGGGAGATTGCCGACGTACAGCTTGCGACCCATGTTTGGCTGCTCCTGCCTGCGTTCCCGGCTGGACGACCCGCCGAGTGGCCGCGCCTCAGACGCGGTCCAGTGAAAAAGGAAGCGTAGCGCGAGCGGGTGTCCACTCTGTCGCTTCGGCATGCTCGGGGTGAGGGGAGCGAGGTCCGTCTCGGTCGGCTCTCTGCGAGGGGCAAAAGCGGGCAGCTAAACTTCGACTGACGTCTCAGACTACCTGACGCCCGGTGGAATCGCAAGGTCTTTGGGGCGCAGTCGGTACAACCGGATGTTTCCGTGCGCGATCGGTCCCATCGCCACGCGTTCGAACTCGGAGCGGCGCTCCACCGTGGCCACCACACGCTCAGCGTCGCGCCCGAATCGCACCGGATGCAGCATGACGTGTGTGACGCCCGCCTGTTGCATAGCCTGGATCGCGCGCTCCTCGGGAAAGTACCAGAACGTATCGGCAAACGTGCGGTAGGAGGCGGGCGTAAAGCCGCTGTACCCGTTCATCAACGGCCGCCAGTGCGCGGTGGACGCCAGCACGTACTCGGCGTTCTCGAACGCCGCGCGGACCGGATAGAAGGGGACTTCCACGAGTACGACCGGACCGGCGACATCCGCGAGCAGACTGTAGATGCGCGGGATGCCGTGAAAGCGCCGGTACTCGAACGGCGCGCGCAAGGCCTCAATGTTCGCAGCCGCGACGACGGCAACAGCCAGTGCCGTCGCTGTCCGCGACCTCGCTCGGGGTCGCAGCGCGTGCAAACCCCAGCCGGCCAACACGGCGATCGCGAGCAGGAACAGGTTGCCGAACCGGGCTGCCGCGCGCAACCCACGCACCGGCGGGAACACTTGATAGAGCGCACCGTACACGGGCGTCGACGGCCCCAGCGACAGGATGACGCCCGCACATCCCACAAAGGCATCAACCGGATTCTCGAACAGCCGATGGCTCCACAGGGTGAAGTGCATCCGGCCGGCCGATGCCGCGTACCCTTTCAGCGTCGCCGTGTAGCCGGCGACATTTTCGAGCGAACGCACCAGCCCCTGCTCGCGCGCGACGCGCTGATACGGGAGATAGAGCGGCAAGACAACGATCACGGCAGCCGCCGTGGCCACAGCCACTCGCGACAGCACCAGACGCGTGCGGTGACGCCATTCGCCGATCCGCGCGATGAGTGCGACCGCGATCATCACGCTGCCGAACACGATGAGATACCCGGAGGTGTACGCCATCACCGCCATCCACACCGCCAGCCACAGCGCGTCTCGCATTCGCGCCTCGGTGATCACACGGTCGATCGACAGGAGCGCGAGCGGCAGACCATAGGCGTGAATGCCCTGAATGTGGGCCAGGCGCGTCAGCGTGTGCGTGTTGAAGGCGAAGAGGCTGCCCGTGAGCAACCCGGCCGCGCGGCCCCGCGTCCATGCGTACATCAACGCGTAGCCCGCGAAGGCCGTCAATGCGAAACCTGCGATGAGGACGACGTTGTAGACGAAAACGGGCGATCCGCCGACCCACTGCAGCGGCGCGCCCATCAGCGCCGGAACGATGAGCGGCTCGGAGAACGCGAGGGTGTCGCGTGCCGGATAGAAGATGTTCGCGTCGAACAGGTGTGCGGGATCGCGCGCCAGCTGGTGCGGCACCCACGCGAGAATCCACTCGTTCAGCTGTGTGTCACCGTTATCGTTTCGCGACAGCGTTCCGGGTGCCGTTGCAAGCGGCCACGTGTGAACGATCGCCAGCGCGAGGCAGACTACGGCGGGGAGGACGTGCTGTCGGCAGCGGGACCCTGTCGGCCGAGGCGGCCCCTCGGATGCCGTGTTCACCGGCGCGCAAGGCTCCTGAGACGCGTCAACAGCTTGTCCACATGTACGTCATGGCGCACATTCACACCGTTTTTCACGTTTTTTCACAAGCCGTTCACGACACCGCGCGACGGATCGAAGAGTATCAGGGTACAGAGGTGCATGTAAGATATCGAGACCCCCGGCACAACTTCCCTGCGTTGGAGGATCCCATTTGGATTCCAGGCTCCTCATCCTCCTGATCCTGATCGGGGTGCCGTTCGTTCTGCCGATCGTGACCTGGGTCTCCGGGCGCCGTACGCGCACGCGAGTGACGGCTCTCGAACGCGCCCTGCTCGCGCAGCAGGACGAGATTGCGCGGGTCACCGCGCGCCTGACGCAGTTGCAGAATGAGGTGGGCGCGGCCGAGACGCAGCCGCCTCCTCCCATACCCGAGCCGTCTGTAACTGCCCCCGCGCCCTCCAAGCCGCCGGTGGAGCGGCCATGGGGGGATGTCGTCGTCGTGCCTACGTCCCGCGAAGCCATCACACCACCGCCTGTTGCGACGCCACCGCCTGTTGCGACGCCACAGCCTGTTGCGACGCCACCGCCGATTGTGCCGCCAGGCCGTGTTCCGCCCGTCGAACGCCCATCGGCCGAGCCCGCTGCGGCCAGCGCATCAGCGCCAGAGCCTGCGGCGCCACCGCCACAGCCTCCTCCGCCGCCGCCGCGGTCGACGGCTCCCGTTACGCCGCGCCCGCCGTCGCCCCCGTTCGACTGGGAAAGTCTGGTCGGCGTAAAGCTGTTCTCTGCAATCGCCGGCATCGCCCTGGTCATCGCGGCCGTTTTTTTCCTGCGCTACTCGATCGAGCACGGCTGGCTGCAGCCGCCGGTTCGTGTGCTCATCGGCGTCGCGGTGGCCGTCTCGCTGCTGATCCTGTGCGAGCTGAAAGCCGCGCGGCGCTACCCCGCGACCGCCAATGCGATGGACGCCGCGGCGATCGCGATTCTCTTTGCAACATTCTTTGCCGCCCACGCGCTCTGGAACCTGATTCCGGCCGGTACGACATTTGGCCTGCTTGCGATCGTCACGGCGCTGGCAGTCCTGTTGTCGATCCGGCGGGAGTCGCTGTTCATCGCGGTCCTGGGTCTGCTGGGCGGGTTCGCGACGCCAGCGCTGCTCTCCACCGGGGAGAACCGTCCGATTCCGCTGTTCGCCTACCTGATGTTGCTCAACGTCGGCCTGGCCTCGGTTGCGTATCGCAAGCGATGGCCCCTTCTCACGGCGCTGACGATGGTGCTCACGACGGTGTATCAGTGGGGCTGGGTGTTCAAGTTCCTCGACGCGAGCAGCATGCCGCTCGCGCTGGGGATCTTCCTGATCTTTCCCATCGTCACGGTCGCGGGGCTCATGCTCGCACGCCGCCCGCCGCAGGGAACGGGGTTGGATGCGGACGTCACGTTCGAGTACACCGCGATGCTGGCTGCAGCGCTGCCGCTGCTGTTCGCCGTGTATCTGGCCGCGGTCCCTGAGTACGGCGCAAGGCCCGAGCTGCTGCTGGGATTCCTGCTGCTGGTGGACGTGGGACTTCTGGTCGTCGCGCTCGCTCGCCGGCGCGAGGTGATGCACGCTGCCGGGGCCGTCGTAACGGTCCTCGTGATGGCGGTGTGGCTGGCTGTCTCCTACGCCCAGTTCCGTGCTCCGGCGACCGCGCTCGGATTCGTCTCGGTGTTCGTTGTGCTGTAT
>JAIVJE010000519.1 GCA_020200195.1 Acidobacteriota bacterium
ACGCTGGTCCGTACAACCGCCCCGGATTCCCGCGCCGCCGCACGACGATCGAGCAGCGGCCCAATGAGCAGCAGCAGCGTCGCACCGCACAGTCCGACCACGATGGCCATTACCCGCCGGCGCCATTCCTCGCGCGCGCGTCGCAGCTCAGCCGGTGCCGCCACCGCCTCTGCCAGTGGCTCTCCGGAGGGTGCGCTGAGCAGGAACGCGTCGCGCCGCGCCTGATCGCCAGCACCCTCGAACCACATGCGAAGCGAAACGGGCGCGAGGGGCGTCGACAACCGATAGTCAGCGACCGTGATCGCGGCGGCGGGGGAAGGGGAGAGGACGTGCTCGGCGGCCACCGATCCAAGCTGCCGTCCGTCGGCGCCAGCAATCCCCTGGACGTACACGAGGCGTACGCCGAGCGGCGACGGCGTGACGAAGAACGCGGAACGCTCGTTGACGCGCTCCGGCAGAATGTCTGACGGGCGTCCGGCCCACGCGCGCGCCTCGCCGGTCGACGCGTAGATGGTCACCGACACGTCGCCGGCGTACGCGACGAACGCCCGCGCAGCCGCGGCCAGATCGAACAACGACTTCGCGGCGTCCGGACCAACGGCCAGACCTTGTGCCGCACGGGAGTCCTGAGTGACGCGGCCCGCGGCACGAGACAGCGCGTTGGTCGTCCGATCGAAGTCCGCACGGACGAACCGTTCCACGCGTGCGGCGGCACTGGCGTCGGATGGACCGAATCGCCACAGCTCCATCCCGCCGCCAATCAGTCCGGCGGCGCTGGCCGCCAGCAGACCGGCCGCGAGCAGCCGCCGCCAATTCACGCGGCGGTGTCGCATCACCCTATGAGGCACTCGTCAAGCAGGATACCGCAAAGGTAAACTGGATCGGTTTGATGGCTCACGCGTCCAGTCTCAAGGCGGTGCTCAAACGCGGCGCGCTCGTGGCGGCCGCGAACTGGCCCCTCGTTGCCGTGCAGTTCGTCGCGGAAGCGACGCTGAAGCTGCTGCTCGCGGTGCCGGTGCTTGGCGGCATCTTTCTGGTCGTACTGCTTCTGGGCGCCGATGTCGACGAGCTCCTGAGCGGCGACATTCGGGACATCGTCACGGCGGTCTTCACGGCTCGATGGTTGCCGCCGCCTGTGGCGACGCTATCTCGCGCTGGGCTTCTGTCTGCTGATCGCCTACGCCGTCACCGCCGTTGTCTACCTGGGCTTCATCGTCGGCGGCTACAAGATGGTCGAAAACTCGGGGGTGCTGCTCGGATGGACGGTAGCCGCCGCCCTCGCGTCGAGCGCGCTGATCGTCTGGGTCACCCTGATCAACTTTTTCTATCTGTTGACACAGATGGTCATGGCGGTCGAAGACGTCGGAGTGCGCCCCGCGGTATCCGATGTTCTCCGGTTTCTTCGTGCCAGCCTGCGCGAGATCGCGGGGATTTTCGGTGTGGTGCTGCTGCTGGCCGCGCTCGCGACCGTCGCCTCGATCCTGGCGACCGCCGGCCTCGGGCTCATTACGTTCGTGCCGCTCGTGGGGCTCGCCGTCCTCCCGCTCCAGGTCGCCGCTTGGCTCCTGCGCGGCTTCGTGTTTCAGTATCTGGCATTGACCGCCCTGGGCGCCTACTTGACTCATTACCGTCAATACCGGACGGCGTCCGCGCCGGTCCAGGTCCCACACTTCGCATGATCAATTACGACGCATTCATGTCGCGGGCGGCCGCGCACATGCAGGACTCGGCGATACGAAGGATGGGTACCATCCTCGCCCAGGGGCGCGACATCATCTCGTTCGCACCCGGCTACCCGGCACCCGACACGTTCCCCTGGACGGACTTTCAGGAGATCGCACGCGAGCTTCTGTCAGGTACGGACGGTTCGGTGCTGCAGTACGGGCCGACGCGCGGGTTCCGGCCGCTGATCGACGTAATCCGCGGCATCATGAGCGCTCGCGACGTCGCCGCCGGACCCGAACGGTTGCTCGTGACGACGGGATCCCAGCAGGGCCTCGACCTGGTCGCGCGCGTGCTGCTCGATCCAGGCGACGTCGTCCTCGTCGAGCTCCCGACGTACACCGGCGCCATTACGGCGTTTCGCAACGTGCAGGCCCGAATGGTCGGCGTCCCGCAGGAAGCCGACGGAATCGATCTGGCGGCACTCGACGATGTGTATGCGCGCGTGCGTCGCGACGGGCAACGGGTAGGGATGCTGTACGTCGTGCCGAACTTTCAGAATCCCACCGGGCTGCTGATCGGGCTCGAGAAGCGTGCACGACTGCTCGAGTGGGCGGCCAGGCGAGATGTGTTGCTGTTGGAAGACGATCCGTACCGCGAGCTGTACTTCGAAGACTCGGCGTCCGAGACGGATGTCCGTCCGATCAAGGCAGACGACCACGAAGGACGCGTCATATATCTGAGTAGTTTCTCCAAAACGCTGGCGCCCGGGTACCGCGTGGCCTGGATCGACGCGCCACCAGCCCTGGCGGCCAAACTGGAGTTCGCAAAGCAAGCTGAAGACCTCTGCACCGGCGGGTTGGATCAGCGGGTGGTGTACGAGGCGTGCCGGCGCGGGATCATGGATCGCCAGCTCCCGATGCTGCGGACGTATTACCAGAACAAGCGCGACGTGATGGTGGCCGCACTCACCGAGGAGTTCGGGAGCGACGTCAGTTGGCCCGCGCCTCGCGGCGGGTTCTTTTTATGGGCGACGCTTCCGCCACAGATCGACACCAACCGGCTGATTCCGCGAGCCGTCGAGCACGGCGTCATCTATGTCGCTGGTGACGCGTTCTTCGTCGACGGCCGTCGGACTCACCTGATCAGATTGTCGTTCTCGGCGCCGACGCCCGAACGGATCCGTGAAGGCGTCGCCCGGCTGGGCGCCGCCATGCGGGCGGAGCTCGACACGATCACGAGGTCGGAAGCCCCGGAAGCTTCACCACTTCCCCCGGCAGCTCGGTGAGCGGTGCAAGCGCCGGACCCTCGGGCGGGCCCGGCACCCCCAGCGAAAGCTTCCACTGTGCATCAAGGCTCCCTGTGATCGCCGCCAGCGCGAGTTGATCCCCGGTTGTCGTACTCTCGACGAATATCGCGGGCGCAGTGGCGAGCGTGGTACCGAGACCGAGTCTTCCGCGGGGCGCGCCGGTACGTCGATCGAACACCCTGATCTCCGCGACCGATCCGGGCACCGTCACCCCGGCGCCTATCACCACCGGACCCGCGATCGGACGGAAGGGGAACCCGCGTTTCCACTGCTGCGCGCCGTTCGTGCCATCCAGCGCATGCATCACGTTCTGGAGCGAGGCGAAATACACCCGTTCGTCGTCGAGCGCTGCGGCGGCCCGGACCTCAGCCCCAACGCGCACCCTCCAGTCGATTTCGCCGCTCGCCGCTTTCAGACAGTAGAAATGTTTGTCGATCGCGCCCACGTAGACGCGATCGCCCAGCGCCAGCGGCTCCGCGGGCGCCCCGCCAAGGTGGCGCTCCCATCGGACGGCGCCAGTCGGAAGATCCAGGGCCACGACCCGTCCGTCGGCGATTGACACATAGACGACGTCACCGTCGACCGCCGGGCGAACGGTGATGGGGGCGAGTTCACGGTGCCAGAGCGGCTTTCCGTCGGCGGCGTGATAGGCGGACAGCTGGTTGTCGGTCGCAGCAATGACCCAGCCCGCCCGCACCAGCAAAGGCGCCGTGACCGTGCCGGCCGGC
>JAIVJE010000223.1 GCA_020200195.1 Acidobacteriota bacterium
ACTGTGGCGTGGCCGGCAGTGCGTAGCCGCTGTTGCGGACCGGCACCGCGCCCAGCCGCTGCAGCTGCCGCCAGGTCCTCACCCGCGCGGCGGTCGGCCGGGCGGGCAACTGGGACAGCAGCAGGAGCCACGGTGTGGAATCATGTGTCACGTGTAGGTGTAATATCTGTTACAGACATTGATGTCAAGCCCCGGCCTTTCACCCGCCGAGGGGCGCAGAGGATTTAGAAAAGGTTGGGGCTATTTCACGAGACGCGGATGGGCGCGGATGGCACGGATCAGTTCTGGCCGGGCTGGAGATGGGGCGGGGCGACCTGCCGGGCCGCAGGCGCGGGGCCTGGCTCCGCCAGGCTGCAGGTCGCCCAATCTGCGATGATCGTTTAATCCGCGTCCCGTTAAATCACTTCACACTGGACGGAATGACGCCTGACCCGTTACGCGGATTCTCGGACGATCTCGGCGGCCTCCGCGTGCTCCGCGGTAAGGCACGTGATCACTTACTAGCGGGTGGCTCCTGCCAGAGGATGTTCACGATCTTCCATGTCCCGTCGTACTTTGCCAGGTGCATGTAATCGACGCCCCACATCGCGGTCAGCTTCGCCGTTGCGGTCTGGTTCAGCACGTCGTACACCACGACATCCTTTGGATACGTGGCGACGGGACGTTTGCCGTCTTTGTTCCAGCGACCGGCCAGATCGAAGAGCTGCTGGTAGGTCATCGGTTCCGAGGTGAACGCCTGTTCGCCGCGTTTGCGGTAATAGCCGCGTTTGGCGAGATCGGCGTGGACGCTGCGCTGGATGCGATCGGGCTGCGCCTGGTAGATCGCCTCGACGTAATCGAGCACAGCTGCCTTGACGGCCTCGCGCTCGTCAGGCTGCTGCGCCTGCGGTAAACTTGTGACGACAAGCGCGCATGCCATCACCATTCCGAGCATCACACGTTTCATGCAACCTCCATGTGCTTCCGCCGGAACAGTATCTCTGATCGCAGCGCCCACAAGCACAAAATGGGATGAACGGGTGTGACGACAGCGTAGACAGACGTTCTCACCACCGCGCTCAACTCACCCCTCATAAGATCGTAGAACCGCCGCCGGCGCGGACGGCTGCAGAACTTGCAGAGCCTCCACACGCATGAACCTCACACCCGCAAGACGACGGACAATCACAGCAGGCCTGTTGTTGGGGATGGCCCTCGGCGCGCTCGAGGCCACGGTCGTGGGAACCGCGATGCCGGCGATCGTCGGAATTCTGGGCGGCCTGAACCACTACAGTTGGGTCTTCTCCGCGTACCTGCTGACGTCCACGGCATCCGTGCCGATCTGGGGACGACTGTCGGATCTCTACGGCCGGCGACGGGTGTACCTTGTCGGAGTCATCCTCTTTCTCATCGGATCGGCACTGTGCGGCGCGGCGCAGTCGATGCTGCAGCTCATCGTCTTTCGGGCAGTGCAGGGGCTCGGCGCCGGCGCGCTCGTGCCGCTGGCAATGACCATCATCGGCGAGATCTACACCGTCGCGGAACGGCCGCGCGTGCAGGCGCTTTTCAGCGGCATGTGGGGACTGGCATCCATCGGCGGCCCTCTGCTCGGCGGCTACCTGACCGACGCCATCTCCTGGCGATGGGTGTTCTACATCAATCTGCCGTTCGGATTCCTCACCGCCCTCGTCATTGGCTCGGCGTATCCGCCGTTCCGTGAAACACGTCGTGTGACGGTCGACTGGGCCGGCGCGCTGCTACTCTTTGCCAGTGTCTCCTGCCTCCTCGCGGGACTCTCCGACATGGGATCGCCGCCGAGATGGCTGGCCGCATCGGTCGCGCTGTTGATCGGATTCGCCGTGGTCGAGCGCCGGACACCCGAACCGATCCTGCCACTTTCTCTATTCGCGGAACCGATTGTCCGCTGGTCACTCCCTGTCGTGTTCCTGCTCGGCATGGGCATGTTCGGCGCCGTCGCGTTCATACCGCTGTTCGTCCAGGGCGCGATGGGTCGCACGGCGAGTGAGGCCGGGAACATCCTGACACCAGTCTTCCTTGGATGGGTCCTGACGTCGGTCGTCGCAGCCAGACTGACGGTCGTGGTTGGATATCGCTCGATGACCTGGCTGGGTCTTGCGCTGATGGGCGCAGGATTCGTGATGCTCGCGCAGATGCAGACCGACAGCGCGCGCGCGTTCTTGCTGTCAGCCGCGTTCGTGCTCGGAGCGGGCATGGGTTTCTCGATGCTCGCGCTGTTGCTGGCGGTGCAGCATGGCGTCTCACGCGGCCAGCTCGGGCTGGCAACGTCGTTGAATCAGTTCTCGCGCAGCGTCGGGGCCGCAATCGGCGTGGCCCTGATGGGCGCTGTGCTCGCCTGGATGCTCGGCGGAGCATCCGCGGACCTCGCAGGCGCATCGTCCGGGGCCTTGAAGCTAGCTCCGGACGCGGCGGAACGGCTCGCCGCCGCACTGAGGGCCGCGTTCGCCTTCGGTGCGGCGATGACCGTCGTCGCCGCGGTGCTGGCCCTTGCCCTGCCACCCGTGAATTTCGAGGCGCGACCGGCGACGGCTGATGCCGATGACGCGACTGCTGAGATCATCGGAGCTCGCGCAACTCCAGCCAGAGACCGTGGGTGAGATCGGGTGGCAGGAACATACTCGAGTATCCGCTGCCGGTCACGGCGGTCTGTGCACCGGCAGGTCCTTGCGCGAGCACTGGGCCGCGGCGAGGCTCTTCACTCGGAGTGTCGCACCGACGATGCGCCGATCGGGGATCTTCATTTGTGGTGTTCGCACCGATGCGCGTCAGCAGCTGGCGCTCGCGTGTGAGATCGTCCCCCGCCAGCCAGACGGCGATGAAGGACTCGGCGCCGTTCGGATGCGCGAAGTGTTCGGGACGGTCGGTCGGCGAGCTGTTGCGCGGACCAAAAAAGATGTAGTCGGGAACGGCACTCTCGGGGCCACGCGGCCGTCCCGGTGCGTACAGCGCAAGAAAACGTCGGCCCGTCACCCAAGGCGAGATGACACGGTACTTGGTCGTCAACGCGTCGCGGGCTTCAGGCGCCGTGATCAACTCGAGCTCGGTGCCGTCGCGGAACTTGACGTGCTGGTTACGTATGCCGTTGTCGTGCGGCCGGCCGGGTTTCAGCGCGAATCCGAGTGCCTTGTATCGATCCGCCGCCTGCTCGAGATTCGCCACCGCGATCGGGATGTGATCGAGCCCGATCGTCCCGCCATCGCGGGCCGACGCCGATGGCGCCTGGCCTCCGGCTGTGGATGCGATATTCATGGAACACAGCACCGCGACACCGATGATCGTGCAGGTCTGCCTCATACGTGTGTCCGATCGGATCACAGAATTGTCGCGCGGCCAGGAGTGGCGAATCCGCACCACCTGCGATACAGTGACGGCCGGCAGGTATGGCAATCGTAGTTCAGTTTCCTCGTATGCCGCACCATCCCGAGCAGCGGCGCGGCCCCGATCGGCGCAGCGGTTCGCGCGGCGGCCGCCGAGACGACGACCGTCCGGGATTCGCACCGCTGGTCCTCGTCGCCGATGACGATGCGGACAGCACTCTGCAGTGCGAGGCAATTCTCGCGAAGCTGCGTTTCGCGGTTGCTCCGGCGCGTGGTCTCCAGGAAGCGACGCGCATCATGGGGGCTCTCCGGCCAGACGTCGTCGTGGCGCGGTTGGCGGACATCGACGCGTTGCGGCTCGCAGTACCCTCCGACGTGCCGCTCATTCCGCTGACCGACGAACTGCTGGCGCCCGAAGCCCTGATCAGCGAGATCCGGCGCGTGCTGCGGGGCCGTCGACCCCGCTGACCGCATTCGCCGCGCCACTCCCTGCGCCCGAGAGGGCGCTGAGCCTGCCCGCCGCCCTTCTGCGCCTTACGAGGCATGAGGGGCATCCACATCGCCGTCGCGACACTCTTCCTCGCATCCGTACCTCCAGCGGAGGCCCAGTCGGTAACCGGCGTGCCGTTTCCACGGGCTGATGTAGGCGGTTCGATCGGCTGGCTGAACGTGAACAAGAACGAGCTCGACAGCTACGACGAGTGGTACAACCGCAGCCTCTACGGCGGCGCGACAGGCGGTTGGTATTGGACAGAACATCTCAAGACCGAGGTCGAGGTCGGCGCCAGCACCACCGCGGACCTGTACACGTTCGAACAGATCGTTGTCGACGGTCGCCAGACGTATGTGAGCTCGGAAGCGCGATTTAGTAC
>JAIVJE010000520.1 GCA_020200195.1 Acidobacteriota bacterium
ATGCCCGCGTCGGTTGGGGTCAGCCGCTACGCCGGTGAGCCGACTGTTCACCGTCAAGGGTTTGCCAATCGCCGTCCGCGTACTCGGGACCGACGCGGCCGGGACGCCTGCAGCGTGTTTTACCTACTGCGCTGATCGCGCGATTCGCATCGTGACGGCCGCCCGGCACGCGACCGGCGCACAGTCAGCAGTGACAACGGCGCGACACGCGCTCAGCCGCTGACATTCTTCTTGACTCGATCGAACAGCCAGTTCAGGAAGTGGCGCGCGAACGCGTCATCATCCGTGACGCGTTTGTAGAACTCGAAGTTCGTGTTCGCCAGATCCTGAAGTTGATCGGTCACTACCGACTCAAACGTCAGGCGAGCGTTTTCAGTGGTGTTTACTCTGATGCTGTCGGCGAGCGACTCGTGCGCCGAGAGCCGCTCTTCGAGTTGCCGGATGACGACCTTGTCCTTCTCGCGGAAATCGGTGCCGAACTTCTCGTTGAGCTCGCGGATAATCTGCGACAGGGGCTCCAGCCTCCCGGGCTGGCCGCCGAACACCGCGCCGCCAGTCAGCGGGCCGAGCGGCTCGATGCCGCGCTGCAGCGCTATCTCACCGGATGTCTTCTGCTCGATACGGTACGAGGCCATGTCGATGGCTTCCTGCACGTCGACGGGCAGCTCCCCTTCCCGGACCGGCAGCCGGCGACGAAGCAGCCGCGCAAAAACGTAGAGCTTCTCCAGCTCGCTGTCAGTAAACGTCAGGATCTGCGAGAGAAAGGCATAGAGACGGACATAGTCATGCAGCTGGCCGCGAAAAACATCACGGTCCTCGGGTCCCAGCGCCTTGAAGCGTTCCACGACAGGATCGACCGCTGCGTACAGCTGCTCCTGCGTCGTCTTCGCCCCGAAGAACAGCCTCGCGAACTGTTCCACGTCGGTGCCGGTAAAGACGTCTGACCCGAGCAGCGTGCGCTGGAGGTCGTAGAGCAGATTCGGATCCGTGCCTTCCGACAGAATGGTCTTCTCGTAGTAAGGCTGGAACGCCTTCTCTATCTCATCGGCCTCGTTGGCGAAATCGAGCACCATCGTGTCGGTCTTGCCGGTCGCAACCCGGTTCAAGCGGGACAATGTCTGCACCGCCTGTACACCCCCAAGCTTCTTGTCCACGTACATCGTGTGCAGCAGCGGCTGGTCGAAACCGGTCTGGAACTTGTTGGCGACGATCAGAAAACGGAACTCGGCCCTCTCAAACGTCTTCGCCGTCTGCGCTTCGGAAACGCCCCCGTTCATGTTCGACTCGGAATGTGTGACCCCGCCGTCGTGCACCTCGCCGGAGAACGCCACCAGTGCCTTGTACGGATAACCCTGCTCACGAAGATAGGTGTCGAAATCGATCTTGAATCGGACGGCGTGCAGGCGCGAGCGGGTGACCACCATGGCCTTCGCGCGACCCTTGATGCGTCCCGCGACCTGCGCATGGAAGTGCTCAACCATCACCTCCACTTTCTTTCTGATGGCGTGCTCGTGCAGACCGACGAAAGACTGCATGAGGTAGCTCGCCTTGGCACGGTCGTAGTGTGGGTCGTTCTGAATCTTCTTCAGGAGGTTCCAGTACACCTTGTACGTGGTGTAGTTCTGAAGAACGTCGAGAATGAAGCCCTCGTCGATGGCCTGGCGCATACTGTAGAGGCTGAATGGCTCAAAGGTCCCATCCGGCTTCTTCTCGCCGAACAGCTCCATCGTTTTCGACTTCGGCGTGGCGGTGAAGGCAAACGTCGAGACGTTCTTCAATCTTCCACGCTGCCGCATCTCTGCGACGATCCTATGTTCGAGATCCTCTTCCTCTTCTTGCGTCTCTTCCCGTGCTGCGTCCTCGAGCGAGCTGGCCGCGAGCACCTGCTTCAGCTTCTTCGTGCTCTCCCCGGACTGGGAGGAATGCGCCTCGTCGATGATCAGCGCAAACCGCGTCCCCGCCAGCTCGCCCATCGTCTCCGCGATCACCGGAAACTTCTGAAGGGTCGTGACGATGATGGTCTTGCCGGATTCGAGGGCCTCCTTCAACTGACGGCTCGTCTGGTCGATATTCTCGACGATGCCGCTGGTCTGCTCGAATTGACGGACCGTGCGCTGAAGCTGGCGATCCAGGACGCGGCGGTCGGTCACGATGATGATGGAGTCGAAGACACGCAGGTCGTGGCTATCGTGCAGGATCGACAACTGGTGCGCGAGCCAGGCGATCGAGTTGGACTTGCCGCTGCCGGCGGAATGCTGGATCAGGTAGTGCTCGCCTGCGCCATGCTCACGCGCATGCGCAACGAGCCGGCGGACCGCATCGAGCTGATGGTAGCGCGGGAAGATCAGGCTCTTCTTCCCGGTCTTGTGCCCGCGGTCATCCTCCTCCTCGACCTCGTGGACGAACTGCTGCACCAGGTTGAGCACGCTGTCTCGCGTCCAGATGCGGTCCCACAGATACGCTGTGGCGTAAGCAATCCGGGTTGGCGGCACGGGAGGATTGCCGGCGCCCCCGAAGCGGCCCTGGTTGAACGGGAGAAAGACAGTGGCCTGACCTTCGAGGCGGGTCGTGACCGCCACCAGGTCGGGATCCACCGCAAAATGCGCGAGGCATCGTCCAAAGGCGAAGAAGGGCTCACGCGGATCGCGATCAGTCCTGTACTGCCGCTTCGCGTGCTCGACGTCCTGACCAGTGAACTGGTTCTTCAGTTCTGCGGTGAAGAGCGGCAAACCGTTGAGAAACAGCAC
>JAIVJE010000521.1 GCA_020200195.1 Acidobacteriota bacterium
GCGTGGGACCTTGTCGCCTCCCGCGACGTCGACAACGTAGATGCTGACGTCCACGAGCTCCGGACTGAAGGATGCTGCAAGGTTGTCTCCGCCCGACTCGAGGAAAACGATCTGCACGTCCGGAAACCGCGCGATCGTTTCGTCGAGCGCCTCGTGGTTGATCGACGTGTCCTCACGAATAGCCGTATGCGGGCAGCCGCCGGTCTGAACCCCGCGGATGCGATCGAGCGGCAGCGCCCCAGACCGCATCAGAAACTCCGCGTCCTCGTAGGTATAGATGTCGTTCGTCACGACCGCCAGGCTGTACCGGTCGCGCATGTGCTTGCACAGGCGGTCGAGGAGCGCCGTCTTCCCGGATCCGACCGGGCCACCGACGCCGATAGTCACCCGTCCCACGTCAGCCCCTTACGATTGAAACAGTCGAGTGTGCAGAAACGCCTGATGGTGGGCCCGCACATCGAGCGCGGGGGTGCAGGTGAACAGACTGCGGTCGGGATTCGCCTGCACACGAGCCACAGCGCGCACGAGTGGCTTGTGCATCTCCGTGAGGAGCGTCTGCGCGTGCACAGGGCTCACGGGCATGCACCGCATCGCCGCTCCCAGTGTCGCGGTCGCCAAGCTGTGCCCCAACGCGAGCAGCATGGGCTCGGCGTCAATCCCGAGCGCCCGCGCCGTTGCGCCAATCACCACCGCATGATGCGGCGGATCGATCACCAGGTTCGTCACCTCGTCCGGATACAGGCGCTGGGCCAGCGACAACGTACGCGTCCCCAGCCGAACGCTCGTGCCGCGCACCGCCGGGATCGTCTTCGCCGCGTGCACCCGGCGTGCGAGTGCGGCGAGCGCCGCGCCCGATTCCGCCGTGCCGGCGGCCCGCCACGCGAGACAGGCTCCCGCCAGTTCGCTTCGTCCCCACCCGAGCTCGATCTGATTCTCGAGCAGCGCGCGGCCGTGAAACGCCCGGTGCGCGCGCTCGAACGGCACGCCGGCACGCTGAAGCCGATCCGCCAGCGCGGCGTCGGCCAGCGCGATCACTGCGCCTCCAGAAACTTCGATATCGCGATGGAGATTGCCTATCAGGTGCCCAAGAAGCGCCGCTTGCTCGACGTCGCAAGGATGGGCAACGAGTACGTCTTCGGGCGCAGCCGTCACGATGTAGACCGCGCCCTCGGCACGATGCAGGATGTGGCCCGGCTGCAGCACGAAGCCCGTCGGCAACTCGAGCGCGAACTGGGTTCCATCAGGGGCAGCGACGATGCGACGGACGCGCCGGCGGTCGTGCGCCGTCATCGGCAGCTCTATGCGTACCCCCGCGTCCTCGTCTTCATGACGGTGACTGTGAGGGAGGCTGCGGACAGGAATACTCGTGTCGTTGGTCATCGTGCACAACTCAGAAAAGAAAATACCGCTGCGCCAGCGGGAGTTGCGCGGCCGGGCGCGGATCGATCGTCTCCCCGTTCACCGCGACGGTGTACCGCTCCGGATCGATATCGATTTTTGGCTGCGCATCGTTCAGGATCATGTCGCGCTTGCCGAGACGCCGAGTCCCGCGAACCGGCAGGAGCCTGCGATTGAGCGCCGTTGGCAGCCGCTGCCGATCCAGCGATGCCTGCGACACGAACGTCCAGCAGACGCTTCCAGGCGCGCGGCCGAGCGCGCCGAACATCGGACGATAGCGCACCGGTTCCGGCGTCGGGATCGAGCCATTCGGATCGCCCATCAGCGCGGCGACGATGAGACCGCCTTTGATGATGAGATCCGGTTTGACACCGAAGAAGGCGGGCGACCAGAGAACCAGGTCCGCATGCTTCCCGACTTCGATCGACCCCACGTACTCGGCGATCCCGTGGGCGCGTGCCGGATTGATCGTGTATTTCGCGAGGTAGCGTCTGATCCGAAGGTTGTCATGCTCCGGCGGGTCGCCATCGACCGGCCCGCGCGCCGCCTTCATCACGTGGGCCGTCTGCCAGGTGCGCAGGATGACTTCGCCGACCCGCCCCATGGCCTGCGAGTCCGACGACATCATGCTGATCGCGCCGAGATCGTGCAGCACGTCTTCGGCGGCCATCGTCTCCGGCCGGATTCGGGACTCGGCGAAGGCGACGTCTTCGGGCACCTGGGCGTTCAGGTGATGGCAGACGAGCAGCATGTCCAGGTGCTCGTCGAGCGTGTTCACCGTGTACGGCATGGTCGGATTCGTGCTGGAGGGGAGCACGTTCGGCTCGGCGCAGATCTTGAGGATGTCCGGCGCGTGACCGCCGCCCGCCCCCTCGCTGTGGTACGTGTGGATCGTGCGGCCGCCGATCGCGGCAATCGTATCCTCCAGGAAGCCGGACTCGTTGAGCGTGTCGGTGTGAATCGCGACCTGCACATCGTATTCGTCCGCCACGCGCAGCGCCGTGTCGATTGCCGACGGTGTGGTCCCCCAGTCTTCGTGCAGCTTCAGCCCGATGGCGCCGGCGACGATCTGTTCGACGAGAGGCTCTGACCGCGACGCGTTGCCCTTCCCGAGAAAGCCAAAGTTCAGCGGAAGATCCTGTGTTGCCTCGATCATCCGGTGCAGGTGCCATTCGCCCGGCGTGCAGGTCGTCGCGCGCGTTCCCTCCGCCGGCCCCGTGCCTCCACCCAGCATCGTCGTCACGCCGCTGTAGAGTGCTTCCCAGGCCTGCTGCGGACTGATGAAGTGGATGTGCGAGTCGATGCCGCCCGCGGTCAGAATGCGGTGCTCTCCGGCGATAATCTCCGTGGAAGCGCCGATCTCGAGTCCCGGCGTCACTCCGTCCTGGATGCCGGAATTCCCGGCTTTGCCAATGGCGGTGATCCGGCCGTCCCGCACGCCGACATCCGCTTTGAGCACACCCCAGTGATCGACCACGATGACATTGGTTATGACGAGGTCGGGCGCGCCGTCTGCCCGTGAGGCCTGCGACTGACCCTGACCGTCCCGCACGACCTTCCCTCCGCCGAAGGTCACTTCCTCGCCGTACGTCGCGGCATCGCGATCGATGTGCAGGATGAGGCCGGTATCCCCCAGGCGCACGCGGTCGCCCGTGGTGGGACCGTACAGGCTGGCGTAGGCCTCGCGAGAAATCTTCACGCACTGTCCTCGAATCCGCGGGCTCGCATCTGCCGCACCGCGTCCGCTTCCCGACCGTCGAGCGTGCCGTTGACCAGCGCGCTCATCCCGAACACCGTGCGCGAACCCTTCAGCGGAACCACCACGACGTCACGCGTCTCTCCCGGCTCGAAGCGCAGCGACGTCCCGGCGGGCACGTCCAGCCGGCATCCATATGCGCGCCGGCCGTCGAACCGCAGTGCACGATTGACTTCGAACAAATGCGTGTGCGATCCCACCTGAATCGGACGGTCGCCAGTATTCGCGACACGCAGTGTGGCCTGGGG
>JAIVJE010000522.1 GCA_020200195.1 Acidobacteriota bacterium
GCCTGCGCCCGTTCACCACGAGACCGGGGCGTCTCTACTTCGTGTTCCGCGACGCGTCGAGCGGACAAGAGACCTACGAAACCGCTCGCTTCCTGTACTCCGATCTTCGGACTGACGGCACGACCGTGCTGGACTTCAATATGGCGTATAACCCGCCGTGCGCGTTCAACCCCTACACGACCTGTCCGATCCCGCTCCGTGAAAATCGTTTGACGGTCAAGGTGCTTGCGGGAGAAAAGGCGTATCCGGTTCACGTGCCGCTGCCGTCGGGCGCTTCCCGATGATCCAGCGGCTGGCGGCGTGCTGGTTGGTGCTACTCTAGCCGGCACTATGAAGCCCCTTCGCCTTCTGCTCGCACTGAGCCTGCTGACATCGGTCGGCTGCCATCCCGGACCTGTTCTGGACACGGGGCCGAAGCCGCCGGCGGTGGGAGGCACGATCGCCGGAATCGTTTCCACGGACGGAAACGCCGCGGTCCCAAGCCGACAAGTCACGGCAATCAACACGGAAACGGGCGCGCGTTTCGACGCGACCACCGGGACCAACGGCGGGTACACCCTCAAGGTGCCGGAAGGCACGTACCGACTCGACGTCGAACTGCGGCCGGGCGAGAAGCTTGTGAAGCAACCCGGGGAAACGCGCATCAATAGATCCGACCTCGATCCGCAGCGGCACTTCGTCATCACAGCGGGCCGGGAGCCCTAGCCCGCCGGGTCCCGGTCCCGATCCCGGCCCCGACTTCCCTTGACAACGAGTTCGGATTCCTGCGCGATGCGCAGGCCCATCAGGCATCCGCCCGGTCTGTCCCACCACCGCCCCACGTCTCGCCTAACGCGGTCAACGTTTTACGGAGACGACCGCATACGGCTGCAAGATTCCTCCGCACGAACGTTCTATGAGGCAGATGGGCCGTGTCATGACCGCAAAGACCTCCACCGCCGCGAAGGCGCCGCCCAGACTCGACCCACGGCTGTACCAAATCGGCATCCTGGCGGCGTTGCTCGCATACGGAGTCACGCGGCTCGACTTCGACATCACCGCCGGCCGCGCCGGGCTCATGCTGGCTACGGCGCTTCTGACTCAGTACGCCTGCACGAAGCTCTGGGAGGTGTCCAGGTTCGACACGCGGAGCGCACTGATCTCGGGACTGTCGCTCTGTCTCCTGCTGCGGACGAATTACGCCGGCCTGGCGATGGCGGCCGCCATCATCACGATCGCCAGCAAGTTCGTGCTTCGCGTCGGCGGCAAGCACATCTTCAACCCGACGAATTTCGGCATCGCGACGATGCTGCTCACCGGTCAGGTGTGGGTTTCCCCGAGCCAGTGGGGCAACGTTGCGTTTTTCGCGTTCCTGATGGCCTGCCTTGGAGGCCTGGTCGTCAACCGGGCGGCACGAAGCGACGTTACGGTCGCCTTCATCTGCTGCTACATGACGCTCGTCTTCGGTCGTTCGCTCTGGCTCGGGGAGCCGATGAGCATACCCATCCACCGGCTGGAAAGTGGAGCACTGCTGCTCTTCACGTTCTTCATGATCTCGGATCCGAGGACGACCCCGAACTCGCGCGCTGGACGGATTCTGTTCGCGGCCCTCGTCGCGTGGGGCGCCTGGTACGTGCAGTTCCGGCTGTTCCGGACGAACGGGCTGCTGTGGTCGCTGGCGGGGTTTTCTGTGACCCTCCCGCTGATTGACTGGCTCCTGCAGGGAAGCCGTTACGAGTGGTCGCGGCCGGGGATCGGACGGCACGCACCGCCGAGATCCGGGAGCGATCCGAGTCGGAAGTTTGGAATTGGGACTTGGAAGTTATCAGGAGGTGCCTTCATGAAGCGTTTCTTGTCGATAGCGGTCGTGCTGGCCGCGTGCGCCTGGTCCGGCCAGGCGGTGCTCGCGTTCTGCGGCTTCTATGTCGCGAAGGCGGACACGAAGCTGTTCAACAAGGCGTCGCAGGTCGTCCTCGTGCGGCACGAGGACAAGACCGTGCTGACCATGGCGAACGACTTCAAAGGCGATCCCCGCGAGTTCGCCGTGGTCATTCCCGTGCCGACCGTGCTCCAGAAGGACCAGATTCACGTCGGCGACAAGGCGCTGCTCGAGCACCTCGACGCCTATTCCGCGCCGCGGCTGGTCGAGTACTTCGACCAGGATCCGTGCATTCAGATGCGCTACGACCGCACGCTCCCGATGGCGGCCCCGATGGCTTCGACCGCCGAAAGGGTCGCGGGTGCCCGGGAACAGAGCCTCGGCATCAGGATCGAGGCGCAGTACACCGTCGGCGAGTACGACATCCTCATCCTGTCGGCGCAGCAAAGCAACGGCCTCGAGACCTGGTTGCGTGAAAACGGCTACCGCATCCCGGCAGGCGCGTCCGCCGTGCTGAACAGCTACGTCAGGCAGAACTTGAAGTTCTTCGTCGCGAAGGTCAACCTCCTCGAGCAGGCGAAACTCGGCTACTCGGTGCTGCGGCCGATCCAGGTCGCCTACGAATCGCCGAAGTTCATGCTGCCCATCCGCCTCGGCATGGTCAACGCCGACGGTCCGCAGGAACTGTTCGTCTACGCGCTCACACGGAGAGGTCGCGTCGAGGCCACGAACTACCGGACCGTGAAGCTGCCGACGGGTATGGATTTGCCGGTCTACGTGAAGGATCGCTTCCGCGATTTCTATCCGGCGATGTTTTCCCACCAGGCGGCGAAAGAGAACATGAGCGCAATCTTCACTGAGTACGCGTGGGAC
>JAIVJE010000224.1 GCA_020200195.1 Acidobacteriota bacterium
GCCGTCACGTATGACATCGGTGAATACGGCGGCACCGACTTCATCGTCATGGAGCACGTTGACGGGCACTTGCTGTCCGACCGCGTGGCCAAAGGGCCGCTGCCGGTTCGAGAGGTCGTCGAGATCGGTATGCAAGTCGCTGACGCCCTGGACGAGGCGCATCGACGGGGGATCGTGCATCGCGACATCAAGAGCGCGAACCTGATGCGCACCGAGCGCGGGCTGGTCAAGGTCCTGGACTTCGGCCTCGCGAAGTTCCTCAATTCCGCCCCCGCGGACACCAGCGTGACCCACGAGCAGGTCACGATGGCGGGAATGGTGATCGGCACGGTGTCGTACATGGCCCCGGAACAGGCGCTCGGTCGTCCAGTCGATCACCGCGCCGACATCTTTTCACTGGGCGTCGTCCTCTTCGAACTGTCGACCGGACGCGTGCCGTTCGCCGGCGGTTCACCGATGGAAATCATCGATCGCATTCTCCACGAAGTGCCGCCGCCGCCATCGCGTTTCAACGCGGCCATTCCCGAGTCACTCGACGCCGCGATCGCTCGGGCGCTCGAGAAGTCCCCGACCTTCCGTTACCAATCCGCCCGCGCGCTCAACGAGGACCTTCGCGGCGTCGCCCGGGATCTCGACAAAGCGCCGCGCGGCACGAGCGGTCGCATGGCCGTGGCCGTGAGCCCTGCGGCGGTGGCCAGCGCAGTGGCCGTCATGACGTTCGCCAACATCACACGCGAGCCGGCGGACGACTGGATCGGCACGGGGATCGCCGAAACGGTCAGCTCGGACCTCAAGAACATCCAGGGCCTGACGGTCATCGGCCGTGCCCGCGTCTTCGACGCACTGCGTAACCTGAGCTCCGACACCCGGCTCGACGAATCACTCGCCATCGATATAGGCCGACGTCTCGGCGCCACCTGGGTCATCGTCGGCGGGTTTCAGCGGATCGGCGAGTCGGTACGGATCACCGCCCATTTCGTCGAGGTCGCGACCGGGACCGTACAGCGGACGGTCAAGGTGGACGGCGGAATCGGGGAGATTTTCGCACTGCAGGACAAGATCGTGTACGAGCTGAGCCAGGGGTTGAACCTGGCGCTTCGCGGCACTGAGATCGCGAGCATCGAGCGGAAAGAGACACGATCGGTCGAAGCGTACGAGAGCTACGCGCGCGGGATGATGAACCTGCGGCTCGCATCGCGCGACTCGATCGAGCGCGCGTTGTCGGCGTTCGAGGACGCGACCCGCCACGATCCGGAATACGCGATTGCGTGGGCGGCGCTCGGGGGCGCATACGCGCTGAAAGGATCTTTCCTCAGTATCCAGGAGCTCACTGAGAGGGCAATGGAGATCGAGGATCGTGCGCTCGCGCTGGACCCCCACCTCGCCGATGCGCACGTCTGGAAGGGCAGCGCGCTGCTCGCGCTCGGCCGCGTCGATGACGCGATAGAGACCATCAAGGAAGCGCTGCGGCTCGATCCCGACAACGGGATGGCCCACCAGGGGCTCGCCCGCGCGTACTGGATAGGCAAAGGCGATTTTCCGTCCGCCATTCCGGAGTTCGAGCGGTCAATCGAGCTGAATCCTGAAGCTGGCTATTCATATCTGCAGCTCGGGCTGCTCCTCGCCTGGGAAGGGCGATACGAGCGCGCCATTGAAGTGTGCAAGCGGGCGGTGGAGCTGCAGGATCAGTACATCTCCGGAAACGCCGGACTGCAGGTAGTCGGCGCCAACTCACGGCTGGGCTATGTCTACTACCTCCAGGGGCGCTACGACGAGGCGCTGCGCGAGTACGAACGAGGCCTCGCCTTCGTGGCATCGTCGGATCACGCGCTGAAAGAGCGCACCTCAATCGAGATCAACATGAAGATGGGGGCTGCCTATCAGCGGTTGGGCAGGCACGAGGAGGCGTCGCGGTTCTTCAGCCGCGCCCTGAAGGCCTTCGCTGCGCGTGTCGCCCGAGGGGCCGATGATCCCTATACCCGCTACTACATCGCCTGCCTGCACGCATTGCGTGGCGACGCCGACCATGCGATCGAGTCTCTTCAACGTGTCGCTGCCAGCCTCCCGGCCCTGACCGCGGCGCGTGTGCGGCGAGACCCGGATCTCGAGTCGGTGCGCGACGACCCACGCGTCCGGACGATCGCTGGTCTCTGAGGCATACCTTTCAGACGCCACCTATGTATGACGTGATCATCGTGGGCGCCGGCCCCGCCGGCCTCAGTGCCGCGCTCATGCTTGGCCGCTGCCGACGGAGTGTGCTCGTGTGCGATAGCGGGCGCCCGCGCAACGCCGCCTCGGAGGCGATTCACGGGTACCTGACGCGCGACGGCATGATGCCGCGCGAATTCCTCGAGATCGCGCGCACTGAGCTGAGAAAGTACGAAACCGTTGAAATCCGCGACTCCGAAGTCGTCGACGCCGAATGCGGTGGCGATTCACTGTTTCACGTGACGCTCGCGTCGGGCGAACGCCTGGACGCCCGCAAGCTCCTGCTTGCGACGGGCGTTGCGGATCACGTGCCGCCGGTGCCGGGCCTCGCGGAGCTTTACGGAAAGAGCGTCCACCACTGCCCGTATTGCGACGGGTGGGAAGTGCGCGACCAGCCGCTGGCGATCTACGGCCGCGGAGATCGAGGACTGGGCCTGTCGCTCGAGCTGATCGTCTGGAGTCGGGATCTCGTGTTGTGCACTGACGGACCGTGCGAGCTCGACGGCGACG
>JAIVJE010000225.1 GCA_020200195.1 Acidobacteriota bacterium
ATTTGAGGTGATCGATCGAATCTGGCGGCCGTCCGAGTCGAGACCGAGCGCGACGTAGTTGAGATCGTCCATCCAGAAGCGATCGTTAAAGCGCTTCTTCAGCTCCTGTGCCGCGCGAAGGCACTGTTTGGCATCGTCGCGTTCGCCGAGCCACCACAGGACTTCTGCCAGCAGCAGCTTGCCCATATACGCGAATCCCTGCTCCTCGCACGTCGCGATCGGCGGCTGCACTTGCGAGCCATCGTCGTACACGATGGCATCGCCCGAATCCTTCCACGCCTGGTTCTTGACGCCGTCCTTCGATCGCGTCTGGTACTCGTGGAAGCCGTCGCGATTGGCATCGCAGTACTCGTCGAGCCATTGCAGCGCTGAACGCGCCGCCGGAATGTACTGGCGCACGAAGTCGCGATCTCCAGTCCAGTGCCACGCTTCAGCGAGGACCACTGGATAGAACGCGGACGTGGTGACCGAGCTGTAGGAACGGGAGCGCGGATTGAAGTTGAGGATCTCGAGTGGACCCGTATGCGCCTCGTGGAGCATGCGTCCGGGCTGTTCATCGCGCCAATCGTTCGTCTCACGCCCTTGCCACCGTTCGAGCTCGGCGAGCGTCCCGCGCATCATCTCCGGGCCGGCGAGCGCCGCTTGCCACGCGGCCGTCAACGTATCGCGGCCGAACAGGGCGACATACATCGGTAGTCCGGCGGCCATCGTCCATGCGCGGGGCCCATGCTGAAGATCCGGTAACCGCAGGGCGTCCAGGTCGTATGCGGCCTGTTCGAGGGCGCCGATGACCACTGAGGTGAGCGTGTCGTTCCCCTGTCCTTCGAACTTCGTGGCTTCCGCCAGGAACAGAGTCTTCGTGTGAAACGCGTCCGCCGATGTGAGCTGACGACAGCCGCGCGGCGGCTCCAGCAGCACGCCGTCAATCTGTGCGAACACACGCAGACAGACGTGCCACTCTTCGAGCGGCGCGAGTTCTACCGTGAACCGAAACCCGTCCTCCGTCCGTTCCGGCGGCGAGCCGGTGTTCTCGAGGCGGACGATGACGCCGCGTTCCAGCCGGGCAACACCAGATTCGTTCTGCTGCTGGTAACGTCGTTCGGCGTGATACCTGAACTCGAGATCCCACGCTGGACCCGGCGACTCGCGCCAGGTGTGCTCGATCGTTCCGCGCTGGTGACGGTCGCCGATGGTTTCAATCAGATCTGCGAAGCCTCGTGCAGCCCTTCGCCGACGACGCGTGAGATCCGGATCTCCAGTGAGTGTTGTGACGCCTGCTGGACGTGTCCGCTACCAGCGTCCTGCTCCGCGCTGACGCCGGGCACCGGCAGCAGGTAATAACCGAGCCACGAGTGCTGTTCGACATTCGACAACGCGTTGGCCAAGGGAACAGTGCCCTCGACGCGAACCATGTGCCGCGAGAGGAGGCGTGTCTCGTGGACGAAGAGGCCATGGGCCGCTCCGTCGCTGATGAAGCCGTCTCGACCGGTCGCGAGTACCGTCCGGCCTCGGCTCAGGTACAGCGTCTCGGGCCTGGCGCGGAGACGAACGAGCTGTCGGGGAATGCCAGTCATTGATGTGCGATATGCGTCCAGACGCCTCGCCCAGCACCGCGCCTTGCAAATGGACTGCCCAAGGCTGACCAGCCGCTCGGATTCCGGTGGGATAGTGAGCGGGTTCACAGCGCGAAGGTCGGTCAATGCTCTTGGCGGGCCATAGAATCAAACGATGAGAATCACGCAGCTGATGCGTGGCGCCTTATTGGCGGGGACGGCGGGCGCTGTTTTTCTCTTCGAGCGCAGGCGAAGGGCTCGCGCGTACGTCGAACGTCGCTCCACACATGCGGGCCGGAATCTGGTTGTCGCCGGACTCGCCGCAGCGACGGTTCATACGCTCGAAACGCCGGCCGTGATGCCGCTCGCCCGGCTCGCCGCCAGTCGGCGCTGGGGCATCGTCGGGAAGTTACGTGGCCCCAATTGGCTGCGCGATTTGGCAGCGATTGTCCTGCTCGATTACACGCTGTACGTCTGGCACATCCTCGTGCATCGCGTCCCGTGGCTCTGGCGCTTTCACCTCGTGCATCACGTTGATCTGGATCTCGACGCGAGTACCGGACTGCGCTTTCATGCGGGAGAGATTGCCGCGTCGATTCCATGGCGCGCCGCGCAGGTTGTCGCGATCGGCGTCACGCCGAGAGCGCTGACAGTCTGGCAGAGCCTCACGATCGCGTCGGTGCTGTTTCATCATTCGAATGTGAGGTTTGACGAACGCGTCGAGCGCATCCTGTCCTGGATCGTGGCCACACCCAAAATGCACGTGATTCACCACTCGATTGATCCCACGCAGCTGCTCTCGAACTTCTCCAGCGGACTCGCAATCTGGGACCGTCTTCACCGCACGGCGAGGTTCGACGCAGACCCGAGCGACGTGACCGTGGGTGTGGTCGGACACCTCGATCCGGAAGCTGTGACGCTTCCACGAATCCTGGAACTACCATTCTCCACGCGCGACCTCCCACCGATCTCACATGGGTGACGATCCCCTGGTCAGCATCGTGATCCCGGTGTGGCGCGATGAAGCTGCATTGCGAAGGACTGTTAACCGGTTGGACCCACCCACGCCTGTCGAAGTGATTGTGACGTCTGCGTTGGATGATGAGCCGCACTACGAACATCTACGCCAGTGTTACCCGCGCGTTCGTTGGACCGCCGCTCCACGTGGACGTGCCGTGCAGATGAATGCCGGTGCGGTGGTTGCAACCGGCCGGTGGCTCTTTTTTCTGCATGCGGATTCCGCCTTGCCGGCCGACTGGTTCGACGTGATCGCGGCGCTCGAGCACCGCGAAGACGTCGTCGCTGGGGCGTTCAGGCTCGCCCTCGATAGTGCGGACTGGCGCGCCAGGCTGATAGAAGCGAGCGTGCGGCTGCGTGTGGCGCTGCTGGGGCTTCCATATGGCGACCAGGCGCTGTTTGTCAGGAGGCCGGTGTTCGAGGCAATCGGCGGCTACCGGGATCTGCCATTGATGGAAGACGTCGATTTCGTCCAGCGCGTCCGGAAGGTTGGACGCATGTTTCATTGTCGGTCGGCCGTGACGACTTCGACGCGGCGTTGGGAGCGTGACGGCTGGATGCGCCGGAGCCTGCAGAACGTCAGCCTCGCGACGCGCTTCCTGCTCGGCACCTCGCCGGCACGGCTGGCGCAGACATATTTCGGGCGGAAGGCGTCGGCGGTCGTGATAATGGCACGAGCGCCCTGGACCGCCGGCAAGACGCGGCTGGGCATAGCCGCAGGCGATGCTGCGCACGAGAAGCTACGGAAGGCGCTGTTTCTCGATACATTGGATGTGGTCGCCTCAGTGCCGAACGTCGAGCACATCATTGCGTGTGAACCAGCCGGCGAATGTGAGCGAGTGCGTGAACTCCTTGGCGAGCACGTCGATGTCATCGCACAGCGCGGCAGTGATCTGGGCGAGCGCCTCACTCACGTCTTCGAGGACGTGTTTCGCCTCGGCATCGAATCCGTCGTGGTGATCGGTTCCGATCTGCCCGATTTGCCAGCGGGGCTCCTTCAGGACGGCTTGATTGCGCTCCATGGGACTGACGATCGCGTCGTGCTCGGGCCGGCCGCCGACGGCGGCTACTACCTTGTCGGATTGAACCGTCCTCACCCTGCGCTCTTTCAGCAAATCGAGTGGAGCACTGATCGCGTACTCGCCCAGACGCTTGATGTGGCCAAGAC
>JAIVJE010000007.1 GCA_020200195.1 Acidobacteriota bacterium
CGCCGGGGGAACGGGGGGAAGTCGTGATCCGCGGGCCGAACGTGATGAAGGGCTACTACAACCGGCCGGATGAGACGCGGGAGGTGATGCGTGACGGCTGGTTTCACACGGGAGACGTCGGCGTCCTCGACGATGAGGGCTACCTGTCCATCGTCGATCGCACGAAGGACATGATCATCCGGGGCGGCATGAACGTGTATCCCCGGGAGATCGAAGAAGTCATGATGACGCATCCCGCTGTATCGCTCGTCGCAGTCATCGGCGTCCCGGACGAGCGGCTCGGAGAAGAGGTCAAAGCCTATGTCGTCCCCCGGTCCCCGGGCGTTACCGAGGAAGCTCTGATCGCCTGGTGCCGGGACCAGCTCGCCGCTTACAAGTATCCCCGCACCATCGAGTTCCGGGAAGGCCTGCCCATGGGCGCCACGGGGAAGATCCTCAAGCGAGAGCTGCGGCAGCCATCATGATGGCGGCCTCCTTGCATTCAAACAGTGGTTCTGCCTTTTCAGAAAGAGGATCTTCATGCCTAAATGCAAAGACGTGATGACGAAGGATCCCGCCGCATGCGAGCCGGGGGATTCAGTGGTCAAGGTTGCCCAAATCATGAAACGCGAGGACGTAGGCGCCGTGCCGGTCGTGGACTCGAAAGCCTCGCGCAAGCTGGTCGGAATCGTGACCGACCGCGATCTGGTCGTGAAGGTGGTGGCGGAGGGGCGATCTCTCGAAGGAGCCACCGTCCGGGACGCGCTGACCTCTGACCCTGCCAGCTGCCACGATGAGGATGACGTCGATCGCGCTGTCAAGCTGATGGCCGAGTTGCAGGTCCGGCGGATGCCAATCGTCGACGCGACGGGGCGGCTGGCGGGGATCATCTCCCAGGCTGATGTCGCCACGCGCGTCAACCGGGACAAACAGACGGGCGAGCTCGTCGAGGCTATTTCCGAGTCGGGAACTGTCCGGAAATAAGTCGGGGCTGTCACATTCGAACTCATCTGTAGTGGTCTCTGCGGCCCGAGCCCGGTTGCCTGCCCCTAGAGCGTGGGATATATTCCGTGCGCATGGCCCTGGAGTCCCCTTCTCATCATCGCTCCACCGGTCTGGTCGACGTGCTGGACCGTGTCCTCGACAAGGGCCTGGTGATCGCGGGCGACATCAAAGTGTCGCTGGCGGAAGTCGAGCTGCTCACGATACGGATCAGGCTGCTCGTCTGCTCGCTCGACAAGGCCCAGGAGATCGGGCTCGACTGGTGGCGCTACGACCGTGATCTCTCGCCCGGCAGCGAGCGCCGTGCCGTGGCTGAGCACGATGAGCTCCGCGCGCAGCTGCGCCAGCTCGAGCGTAAGGTTGAGGCGTTGACCGCGGTGCCGTCCAAGCGACGGCGCTGACGGCCCGGCAGTTCCTCCGACAGGAGCAGAGAATGGCAGTTGAACGGGCAGCAGGTGGGACAAGCCTCATCGACGTCCTCGACCGCGTCCTCGACAAGGGCATCGTCATCGACGCGTGGGTTCGCGTGTCGCTGGTGGGTATCGACCTGATCACCGTCGAAGCGCGCGTCGTCGTGGCGTCCATCGATACGTATTTGAAATACTCCGAGGCGGTCGGTCAGGTCTCACCGGTCTCTCGCCCGCAGGCGGAGCTGGTGGCGCATCAGAACGTCCTGGCGGAGAACGCGGCGCTGCGCGCGGAGCTGGCGGCATCGAAAAGCGCGGCCACCCGGAGCGTCGTGACCCGAGCGCCGTCGCGGAGGCGCACCAGATCGATCGAGGAATAAAACGTGCTCCGGTCCGCCTCGCAGGCGGTGCAGCTCCCGGCTGGTGACATCGAATCAAAGCTCGCGCTCGCCGAGTTTCTGCTGACTAACGTCGACTTCCAAGCGTCGGCTCGTCGCGCCATCGACTGGCTGGCATCCCATACCGGAGTGGAGCAGATTGTCGTCGCCGTCGAAGATGCGACCGCCAACCAACTCCTGCTGGTCGCCGAGCACGGCGTGTCGAGCGCGGCCATCGTAGATTTTTCCCTCAGCCGTGACGATGGCGCCCATCCGCTGGTACAGGCGATGGCCTCCGCCGAGCCCACTTTTTTCCCGCGCCGCGCACACAGCTTCCGCACACCAATCGACAACGTCCCGTTTCATGTCATCCCGCTCCGATCCGACGACGGGTCGCCGGCGCACGGGATGCTGCTTACGAGCGCGACCGGCGCGGATCTGCACCCGGAGGTGGCGTGGGTCGCGCGAATGCTCTCGCGGCAGGGAGAACGGCTGCTCAGTCGTCAGACGGTGGCCGAGACGCGCGTCGGGCAGGAGCGGATGCTGCTCTACAGCATCATCAACGCGGTTACGGACCCGATTCTGCTCACGGACGTCGAGGGGAAGCTGATTATCGCGAACAACCACGCCGAGAAGCTGTTTGCGGCGCCTGAAGATGCGAGCGAGGGCTGGCGGCGGGCCGTGGCATTGAACAACATGCTGTTCTCCGCGGCGCTGTCGACGAGCGCGGTGGCACAACTGGAGCCTGCGCGTCGGGAACTGCTGCTGGTCGATCCGCTCGAAGGGTCCGATCTGTTGTTCGAGTTGTTGAGCTCCCGCGCCAAGGACGAGTGGCAGGGTACCTATGTCGTCTCGATCCTGCGGAACGTCACCGACCTCGCGCGTGCGAAAGAAGAGATCGAGGAAAGTTACCGCACGTTGCGTCTGGCGCAGGCGGACGTCCGTGACGAACGTCACCGTCTCGATCTCATCATCGACTCGGTCGCGGACCCGATCCTGGTCACCGATCAGGAAGGGGATATCGTCCTCCTGAACGAGCCGGCAGAGCGGCTGTTCAACGTGCCGCCGTCGGCCGGAGAACCGGCGCAACGACACGTGCGCGCGAATGGCGCGCACCTGACGTCGTTCGTGTCGAACGTGCTGACGCGGACTGGCGAGCAGCGTTACCGGGGGGAGATCCAGTTGTCGGATCCGCTCACCGGACGTGCGCTGCCCGTCGAAGGCGTGGCCGGCACGATCCTGTCCGAACAGGGTGAGCTGATGTGGGTCGTGACGATCCTCCACGACCTCACCGAAGCGATCGAGAAGGCCAAACTGTACGAAAGGCTGAAGCAGGGATCGGAGGAACTCGAGCGGAAGGTGCAGGAGGCCACGGCGGACATCGCCGAGCAGAACGAGCTGCTGCGGCGGCAGCACATCGCGCTGGAGCAGGCGTCGGCGTTGAAGTCGCAGTTCCTGGCGAACATGTCCCATGAGTTTCGGACACCGTTGAACGCGATCCTGGGTTACACGCACATGCTGCTGAACGGCGTGACGGGTGCGGTCACCGAATCGCAGCGCAAGAGCCTCACGCGCATCGACTCGAACTCGCGGCACCTGCTGGCGCTCATCAACGACATTCTCGACATCACCCGCATCGAAGCCGGCCGCATGCCGCTCAATCTCTCGACCTTCCAGGTCCAGGAGCTGGTGCGGGAGGTGATGTCGGAGCTCGAGCCGATCGTCAAACGGTCGAACCTGACGGTGACGGCGCGGACCCGTAACTCGCTTCCGCCCCTGAAGAGCGATCGCCAGAAGGTGAAGCAGATCCTCCTGAACCTGCTCAGCAATGCGCTGAAGTTCACGCCGACAGGGTCGGTGACCATTACGGCGTCGTATGATGAGAAGCGCCGGTCGGTCGCCGTGGCGGTCCGGGATACCGGCGTCGGGATTCCGCGTCCGGATCAGACCCAGGTGTTCGAAGACTTCCGGCAGTTGGATAATTCGCCCGCGCGGGGCTACGGCGGAACCGGGCTGGGCCTGTCGATTTGCCGCCGATTGTCTCAGATGCTTGGCGGCAGCATCGATCTCGAAAGCGAACCGGGTCAGGGGTCGACATTTACGCTGCGGCTGCCGTCGCGTCCCAGGCGCCGGTAAAGGCAATGCCTGATTCCCAGAAGAACAGTCCGCTGGTACTTGTCGTCGAGGACTACCAGGATGCGCGGGAAATGTACGCGGCGTACCTGCGGTTTTCGGGGTTTCGCGTAGCGGAGGCCACCAACGGCTTCGAGGCGATCGAGAAGTCGGTCTTGCTCAAACCGGACATCATCCTGATGGATCTGGCGCTCCCGAAAATGGACGGCTGGGAGGCGACGCGCCGGTTGAAGCTGGACGAACGCACCAAGCACATCCCTATCGTTGCGCTCACTGGTCACGCGCTCGCGGGACATGCGGAGGGCGCGAGGCAGGCGGGCTGCGATGCCTTCGTGACCAAGCCCTGCCTTCCCGACGCGCTCGTCGCCGAGATCCAGCGCATGCTGGCGTCGCGCGTCGGTGACCGGAAAGATACCAAGCGCGCGCCGAAGGCGCCAGGACGGTAACCGAGATGACAAAGCCGCAGAAGAAGACGAAGGCTCCCGCGAAGGCGAAGCGTCCTGCTGTCATGACCGGCCGGGAACGCGCGGTACGCGCGGTTCCCGCGTCACAAAGAACTCATGGAAAGCTGGAGCGCGTCCGGATGCCGGCCGGCGGCCGTCGGACGCGCACCCAGGCTGCGCACGCAGAGGAGTCGCAGGAAGGCAAGTATGTCTACTGCGTGATCAAGTCGGAGCGATCGCTCAGCTTCGGGCCTCTCGGCATCGGCAGCGAACCTGCCGACGTGCACACCGTGAACTATCGCGACCTCGCGGCGATCGTCTCGAACACACCGATGGTGGTCCAGGACCCGACGCGGGACAACGTGCTCGCGCATCAGCGCGTCAACGAAACGGTGATGCAGCAGCACACCGTGATCCCGATGTCGTTCGGTTCGGTGTTCAAGACAGATGACGACATCATGGAGCTGCTGCGGTCGGCATACGACGCGTTTACCGACGTCCTCAACAAGATGCAGGACAAGTTCGAGTTCGGCCTGAAGGTCCTCTGGGATCGCGATCAGATCATCCGCGAGATCGAGATGGAGGACGAAGACATCAGGCGGCTGAAAGGGGAGATCTCCTCGCAGAAGGGGTCGACATATTTCGCGCGCATGCAGTACGGTCGGCTGATCGACGCGGCGCTGCAGTCGCGCTCGGAGCGCTACGTGGCCGAGATCTTTCACGCGCTGCGCGACGTGTCGGTGGCCTCGCGCTCGAACAAGCCGATCGGCGATCGCATGATCATGAACGCGGCGTTTCTCGTCTCGCGCAACCTGGAACAGGCGTTCGACGCACGGGTGAAGGACATCGGACAGCGGTACGACAAGCTGACGTTCAAGTACACGGGCCCGTGGCCGCCCTATAACTTCGTGAACATCCGACTGAAGCTCGAACGGGCGCACTAGTGTTCATCCTGGATACCATGCTCGTGGGCGGACTGCGTTTCGTCTTCGACAAGATTGCCGCCGCCGTCGATACCGAGCTGAACGACGATACCGCGCTGCGCGAGCAGCTGCTGGCGGCGCAGATGCGGGTCGAGCTCGGCGAGATGACCCCGGCGGAATTCGACGTGGTCGAGGCGGACATCCTCGCGCGGCTCCGCGAGATACGCGACAGCCATCAGGGCAGCGGCCCTGCCGGCCTGTCTCCGAAGGATTACAAGATCACCGGCATCGAGGCGTCATTCGGGGGCGACGATCAGGAGTGACGCGTCCGCAACGCCAGCCCTGATTCCGACCAGATATCGGTTCGTCGGCGGCAAGGGGGGCGTCGGAAAGACGACGTGCGCTGCCGCGATGGCTGTATCTGCGGCCCGCGGTGGCCAGCGCACCCTCCTCATCTCCACCGATCCGGCCCCGTCTCTCGCCGACGCGCTCCGGCGCCCGCTTTCCGACAATCCGCGTCGGGTCGCGCTTCGTACGGGCGCATTACACGCCGTGGAAATCGATTCGCGGCGTGCACTCGATCGGTGGCTCGCGCCGCGGCGTCCGATTCTCGAACGAATTGCGCTCCGGGGCACCTGGCTGGACGAGGAAGACGTCACGAGACTGCTGCGGCTGGCGCTGCCGGGGATCGACGAGCTCGCGGCACTTCTCGAAATTCGCCGCCTCGCCCGCGACCGCCGCTACGACCTCGTCGTCGTCGACACCGCGCCCACCGGGCACACGCTGCGGATGCTCGGCATGCCGGACGCGCTGCGGCGCCTGGCGACGGTGTTCGATCATATGCAGGCGAAGCATCGGACACTGTCGGAAGCGCTGCGCGGCGCCTGGCAGCCGGACGCCGCAGACACGTTGATCGACGAGCTCGACACCGAGGGCCGCGAGATGGCGGCTCTCCTCAGGGACCCGGCGTCCACGGAGATCTGGTGGGTGACACTGCCGGAGCCGATGTCGGTCGCGGAAACGCTCGATGCCGCCGCCGCGCTGGAACGGCAACGCATTCCCCTACACGCCGTCATCGTGAACCGGTTGACACCCCTTCCGGACCAGCCATGCCGATGGTGCAAGGCGCGCCGTGGAATGGAGCACAACGCTATCAGATCGCTGGCGAACGGGTCGGTTCGGCAGCCCCGCATCGTGGGTGTCATGGCGCGCGACCAGGAACCGGCTGGTGCGTTGCGTCTTGCCGCCATCGGAGCCGAGATTGATAAGAGGCTGGCGCCACCAAAGGCACGCGGCGGCAGCGTCGCGCGCGTCCGTGGGATCTCCGGCGCGATGGGTCGCACCGCGCCCGTAGAAGACGGCCTCGTCAGTCCCGGAGTCGCCTTGATCATGTTCGGCGGAAAAGGCGGTGTGGGGAAGACGACGTGTGCCGCCGCGGCGGCGCTCGACCTCGCACGGCGTCATCCGCGGCTGCGAGTGCTGCTGCTGTCAACCGATCCGGCTCACTCACTCGGGGATGCCCTGGGAGTCGTGCTGACCGATGAGGAGCGCGTCATCCCAGGCGGTCCCGCCAATCTGCGCGTCCGCGAGCTCGATGCCTCGCTTGGATTTCGTCGGGTGCGTGAGCGCTACGGCGCCGCCATCGACGCGATGTTCGACCGGCTCGCACGCGGAAGCGCGGTTGACGTCGCGCACGACCGGCAAGTTCTCCAGGACCTGATGGACCTTGCTCCTCCGGGAATCGACGAGCTGGCAGCGGTCCTCGGCGTGACCGACACGCTCGTGAGCAGCACCGGAGACGACGTGGTTGTGATGGACACGGCGCCCAGCGGTCACGCGCTTCGCCTGCTCGAGATGCCCGCGCTCGTGCACGACTGGGCCAAGGCATTGATGGCGATTCTGCTCAAGTATCAGCCGGTGGTCGGAGGGGGAGAGCTGGGAGCCGTCCTTGTCCGCATCTCGCAAGGCATCGGACGCTTGCGCGAGCTTCTCTGCGATCCGGCGCGTTCGCGCTTCGTCGCCGTCACACGTGCGGAGGCCCTGCCTCGCGCCGAAACGTTGCGGCTTCTGAAGCGGCTTCGCCGCCTCCGAATCCATGTACCGGCCGTGGTCGTGAACGCCATTGGTGCCGGAAGCTGCCAACGTTGCAGGCGGAGAATCGCCGCTGAGCATCGGGAGATCGTCACGTTCGTTTGCGGCGTGACACATGCCGGCTCTACGCCAACGCTTGTGCTCGCGCCTGCCGAGATGCCGCCGCCTCATCGTCCCGCCAGGCTCCTTGCATGGCGTCGCGGCTGGCGCACCCGCGTCCCGGCCGTACGGCGCGGCTGAGATATCATCGCACCCTGCACTTTGAACGACGATGTCCACCACAGCGATCTATGTCTACTGCGTAGTCCGGGGCGCGAAAAGATCGTCGCGAGGCCGTGTGCCACGCGGGCTGCCGGGCTCGTCGGCTCCCTCGCTCGCGCCACTTAGTACGTCGGTCTCGCTTATCGTCGGCGAGGTGCCGCTGGAGCTCTACGGCACCGAACAATTGGAGCGTGGGCTTCGCGATCTTGACTGGGTTGGCGCCGCCGCGATGGCACACGAGGCTGTGGTCGAGCATTTCGCGCGGCAAACGGGCGTCACCGTGATTCCGATGAAGCTGTTCACGATGTTCTCCAGCCAGGCACGCGCGACCGCCGAAATGAAACGCCGCCGGCCCGAGCTCGACGAGGTTTTCGCCAGGCTGCGCGGATGCGAGGAATGGGGTGTGCGCATCGCGGGACGCAGGGCGACACCTGGAACTAAGAGGCCGCCCGGCGTCGCACCGTCAGGAACGGCATTCCTCACGGCACGGAAGCAGGCGCGCGATAAAGCCCGTGAGGAGATACGCATGGCCGCCGAGGCCGCCGAGGCCGCGTACGACGTGCTGGCGGCGCATGCGCGGGACAGTCGCCGACGCGATGACGTTCCGGATGCAGCGTCGGCCCCGCCGCTGCTCGACGCAGCATTTCTGATACCGGCGAGCAGGCGTGCCCGGTTTCGCGCCACGGCGCGACGCGCGGCCGCCGCCTGCGCACAGGCCGGCGCCGCCATGACGCTCAGCGGACCATGGCCCGCCTACAACTTCGTGGATGCGCAACGAGAGCCGCAGTGAAGCGCCCAACTGGACGAACTACCATACCGTCCGCGAAACCGCCACGCGCGCCGAAACATCCGTCGCCCCCGCGGAGCGCGGTTCCGTCCTACCTTCCCCCGCGGCGCACCGAACCGCCGCCGCCCCGCGCACAGTCGGCCTCGCGCGCCGTCGCGCGGATCATCGATCAGTCGGATTCGTCGCTGCTCGACGTCATCGACAACCTGCTCAACAAAGGGGTGGTGCTCAACGCCGAGGTGGTTCTCGCCCTCGCGGACGTCGATCTTGTCTACATCCGCCTGTCCGCACTTTTGTGCGCGGCGGATCGCATCCTTCCGGATATTCGCCGCTCCCGATGAGCGCCGTGTACGTCTACGCACTGCTCGATTCCGCCCGCCGGCCAGCCCGTATAGGGAGGCACGCGATCGAGTTCGTCGGTATCGGTTCCATCTGCGCCGCCGTCGAACGTGTCAGTGAGCGTCCGGCGGTCTCTGAAACGGCCCTTCGCGATCAGCACGATGTCGTGACCCGCCTGGCGCGCAACGCGGATGCGATTCTCCCGGCTCGTTTCGGCTCGCTGATTGAGCTCGCCGAACTGGAACGAATGGTGGCCCGTCACGAGCACACGATCGAGAAAGCGTTGGAACTGGTCAGAGGGCGGGAGCAGATGACGCTTCGACTGTTCGCCGATGGTGCGGGAGTTACGTCAAGCGACATGGCGCCGGCATCACCACCATCCTCCGGAACCGCGTATCTGGCGATGCGCGCCGCCGCCACCGCCATCCCACCAGAAGTGGAAGGCCTGCGTGCGAAGCTCGGGTCATTGGTCATCGCGGAACGCGTGGAGAGGGGGGAAGGCCGGCTGCACGCGACCGTGTGGCATCTGATCGCACGCGGTTCGTCGGGCCGATATCACACCGCGGTTGCTGGACTCGCGGATGATCTTGCGCCGCTGCGGCTCGCCGTCAGCGGCCCCTGGCCGCCATTCGCGTTTGCACCGGCAATCTGGCAATGAAGCGCAGGCGAACAGGCACCCGCGTGCGAGGGACCCGGCGACGGCCCTCGCCGGCCGCAACCGCGCGTGCGAAAGTGCCGGGGCGTAGCCGGAACGCATCCCTTGATTCGGCAGGGATCGACCTGCAGGAAATCGAGTCGCTGCGAGCCGAGCTCGAGCGCCTCGGCGCGCGCTCCGCACCACCGCGATGGAATGCTGACCCGGACGATGTCAGGAAGTCGGTCGGCAAGCTGGTGCTGACGCTGGTGGAATTCGTGCGGCAGTTGCTCGAACGGCAGGCGATCCGGCGAATGGACGCGGGAACGCTGACAGCGGAGCAGACCGAATCGATCGGCCTCGCCTTGATGCGGCTCGAAGAAACCGTTCGCGACCTTGGAGCCCAGTTCGGCCTGGCTCCGGAAGACCTCAATCTCGACCTCGGACCCGTCGGAAAGCTGATGTGACTCAACGCGCTCGCGTAATCCTCAATCCAGCAGCCGGGACCGATCACGCCCTGACCCACCTTGCGGCAATCAACGAACGGCTCCGGGAATGGTACGGTCCGATGGAAATCGTGCTCACGATCGGGGACGGCGACTGCGAGACCGCCGCCCGCAGGGCCGTCGACGATGGCTGTACGCACCTGTTCATCGGCGGTGGCGACGGCACGCTCAACGAGGCGCTGAACGGCGTCGCGGCGATCGACGGCGCGCTGGCGACAACCACATTCGGCGTCGTCCCGCTCGGCACCGGGAATGACTCCGTCCAGGCGCTGGGCATGCCCGCCGACCTGGACGCGGCGCTCGCGATCCTCCTCCAGGACAAGGTGGTCGACGTGGATCTCGGCGTGGTGAACGGCCGGGTATTCGCGAACGTGTCCGGCGGCGGCTTCATCGCGGAAGTGTCCGAGGCGGTCACCCCGCAGATGAAGTCGATTGTCGGCCGGCTGGCCTACCTGCTCGGGGGTGCGCAGGTCGTGATCGATGACGGCCTGCTGGACGTCTGTCTGATCGACGCGATGTCCACCCTGGACTTCATCGCACTCCTCCGTCAGGTTTCGGATGGGGGCCACATCGACGACCCGCGGGTCCGCTATCTGCGGGCAACGTCATTGCAGATGGAGTTCGCACGCGCGATCAGAGTCAATACAGACGGCGAGGTGCTCGAAGCGTCGCGCTGCGATTACCGGATTCTGCCCAAGGCCGCGCACTTCCTGGGCGCGGATGCGCCTTTTGCTGCGGCAGATGGCGTCAGCTGATCAGCCGGTCGGAAACGCGTAGCACCCGGGCGTGACGAGAAGGCGGCGATCAGACGTGAAGAAGAGGCTCGTCGGCGCGATGATCCCGGCGCCACGGAACTGGACGGTGCGGATCTTGTCACCTGACGTGTCATACACGTAGGTGTATGGAACCGTGAGCGAGATCCACAGGCGGCCGTCCGTGTCGGCGGCGGCGGCTCGAACGGTCGGCGTGACGACGGGGAATTCCCCGCCTGGACCGCGACGCCGCGGCCAGGATCCTGGCAGCGCGCGGACGAACGCATCCAGCTCGCTGCCCTCCACGTGGCGCTCGAACACGAGTGTGCCCGCCGGATCGTACTTGCGGAACACCGGCAGACCTGCCTGGAACACGAAGTAGTATCCACCCTGCGGAATCCGGACCGTCAACCCCGCGTTGAGCGCAAGATGGACGTCGCGGTCGGTTTCGTGATCAGTGCGGCGCAGCAAGCCGAACGTGCGCAGTGGGGACCCGGTAAGCGCATACTCGGTGACGAGCGCCCCGGTTTCCGGCTGGCTCATAAGGATGGTTCGGCCGGTGTACTCGAGGGATCCAACCCCGCTCAGGACCACGCTGCCGAGCATGATTCTGGGCGCCGCGCGTCCCGGCAACGAGAACCCGCCGACGCTGCTGCCGCCGGCGAGAAACAGTTGCACGCGCTCGCGTCCGGCGGGTGCGTCGGCGATGACGAACGAACCGTCCGGCGCAAGATCGAACGCGCTGGGATCGAGAATGCGGCCGGGTTCCGTGCCTATCTGGACAATCCTGCGAGCGCTGCCAGCGCCCTGGGCGATGCTGAACACCGCATGTGAACGCCGATCGAATACGTAGTACGCGCCGTCCGGGGATTGCTGGCAGGTGGTGAGCTCTTCAAACGAGCCGGCCAGATGAGCGGGAAGGCCGCCCGTCGACCGTAACGTCTCGACCGTGATCGCGCTGTTGATCGTGGCCGCAAGCAGCAGCGCGTACATCAGTAATGGGCAATACTCAGGATCGCCTTGAGTACGTTCGATGCCTGCGGGAGGATGACTTCCTCGAGGTCCGGACAATAGGCAACCGGCGCGTCGAGTGCCGCCACGCGCCGCACCGGGGCATCCAGATACTCGAAGAGCTGATCGGAGATGCGCGCGGCGAGCTCCGCGCCGAACCCGCACGTGAGCTGGTCTTCATGCGCGATCACGACACGGCCCGTCCGGGTGACCGCCTCGGCGATGCCTTCCCAGTCGAACGGCATGATCGTGCGCAGGTCGATGACCATGACACTGATGCCGTCCTTCTCCGCCTGTTGTGCCGCCAGCAGAGACCGCTGCACGAGTGCGCCCCAGGTGATGACCACCACGTCGGTGCCGTCCCGCCGCACGGCGGAGCTGCTGAACGGGATGGTGTACTCAGCCCCGGGATACTCTCCCTTGTTGTAAGTCTGGCGGTAGAGATGTTTGTGCTCGAGATAGAGCACCGGATCGTCGCATCGGATCGCCGTACGCAGCAGCCCTGCCGCGTCCTGCGCGTTCGATGGGAATACAATCCGGATACCGGGACAGTGTGCGAAAATACTTTCTCCGGACTGGCTGTGATAGGGGGCGCCGCCCCGGAGGTAGCCTCCAATCGCCACCCGGATCACCATCGGGCACGAGAACTCGTTGTTGGAGCGGTAGCGCAGCATCGACATCTCGTCGCGCAGCTGCATCATCGCGGGCCAGATGTAGTCGAAGAACTGAATCTCGACCACCGGCTTGATGCCGCGTACAGCCATGCCAACGGCCCGCCCGATGATGTTGGCTTCCGCCAGCGGCGAGTTGAAGACACGGTCCGCGCCGAACGCGCGCTGTAATCCGTGCGTCACTTTGAAGACGCCACCCTTGCCCGGCACGCTGTCGAGCGCTTCGGGGCGGCTGCAATCGGCGACGTCCTCGCCGAACACCACGATGCGCGGCTCCCGTGCCATCTCGTCCTTCAAGGTGCGGTTGATGGCGGCGACCATGGTGTCGGGCTTCCCTTCGGGCCGAAGCTCCGTGCTGAAAGCGTTCGACGAGGGGTCGACGTCAGGGGAAAACACGTACAGCGCCGCGGTCTCCGGCGAGGGCTTCTTCGCTTTCACCGCGGCATCCGCAGCCTCGCTGACTTCACGCTCGACGTCCTTGAGAAGCGCGGCGAGTTCCGCGTCCGTCGCGAGCTCCTCGCGCTTGAGAAACTCCGCCATGCGCAGAATGGGATCGCGCGTAACCTCCTCCGCGCGTTCCGCCGGCGTTTTGTACAGCTTCTCGTCGTCCGAGAGGGAATGGGAGTACGGCCGGATGACTTTCGCGTGCACCAGCGCAGGACCCTTACGAGCGCGTGCGTACCCCACCGCGTCCGCCATCGCGCGGTGGCTCGCGAGGAAGTCAGTGCCGTCGATGCTTTGTACGAAGAGACCCGGAAACGATGCGACCAGCTTCGAGAGATCTCCGCCGGCGGTCTGGACTTCAACCGGCACGGAGATGGCGTACCCATTGTCCTCGACCAGGTAAACCACCGGCAGGCGGCCGATGCACGCGGAGTTCAGCGACTCCCAGAACTCTCCCTCGCTCGACGTCCCTTCGCCGATCGAGACATACACCACTTCATCGCTCTTGAAGCGATCCTCGCCCCCTGGGATCGTCGTGACCCTTTCGTATAGCCTGCCGGCTTCGGCGCTGCCGATGGCGTGGAGGCATTGCGTCCCCGTCGGGCTGGACTGCGAGACGATGTTGAGCGCCTTGTGTCCCCAGTGAGACGGCATCTGCCGACCGCCGGAGCTTGGATCGGATTCGGCGCCGACGGCACTCAACAGCATTTCGAGCGGCGTCATGCCGAGCACGAGGCAGAGTGCGCGGTCGCGGTAATAGGGAAAGAACCAGTCGTAGGAAGGTCTGAGCGCCATGGCTGCGGCGACGAGTACGGCCTCGTGGCCGGCGCCGCTGATCTGGAAGAAGATCAGGCTCTGATTCTTGAGCTGAATCTCCTTGTCGTCGATCTTTCGCGACAGCACCATGGTGCGATAGGCACGCAGAAGGTCGTCGCGCGACAGGCCATGCGTCGCTGCGCTCTTGCCGGTACTGACCGCACCACTTCCCTTCATGCGCCCTTTCAGACCGCGATTTACCGCGGAAAACAGCACATTATAACATCCGCCCGCGGGCGCCCCGGGCGGGCGCGGCGCGGGCGGATGCTATACTCGCGGCGCTTTTCGCGCGGCTGCGCGCATCGCGCAGTCGGAAACCGGGAGGAAACGCCGTGTCCACAGAGCCGGTCCAACTATATCGATGGGACGAGATTGCGCTCGAGAAAGTGACCGAAATGATCTCGCGCAAGCTCGTGACCGGCGCTCGCGAAATGCTCGCGCAGATCTACCTCAAAAAGGGCGCTCTCGTCCCGATGCATTCGCACGAGAGCGAGCAGATGACATACGTCCTGCAAGGTGCGCTGAAGTTCCTGATCAGGGGCGAGGAGATTACTGTACGGGAAGGAGAGGTCCTGCACATCTCGTCATGGGTCGAGCATCAGGCCGAGGCGCTTGACGATACCTTCGAGCTCGACGTATTCAGTCCTATCCGCCAGGACTGGCTCGATCATACCGATACCTATTTTCACAAGTAGTGCATCGGCGCGAGCCTACAGCAGGCTGCGCACGAATCCGCCATCCACTTGCAACGTGATCCCGGTCACATAACCAGCGCGCGACGACGCGAGGAAGGTGACGACGTCCGCGAACTCTTCCGGAGTGCCGAGACGACCGAGGGGGATCTTCTCTTCCAGACGCCGCTGAATGAGGTCGGGGTGTGTCCCTTCGCGCGCGGCGGCCGCTTCGTTCAGTTCCACGACCCGCGCCGTGCGCGTGTAGCCGGGCGCCACGCAGTTCACCAGAATGCCGTCCGGCGCGAGCTCGTTCGCCAGGGTCCGCGAGAGGCCCGTGACTGCCGCCCTGAGCGCATTCGACAACACGAGTCCGTCGATCGGCTGTTTCACGGACACCGACGTCACGTTGATGATCCGGCCGCCACCCCGGGCCCGCAGGTGCGGAACGCAGGCGCGTGAAAGCCGCACCACGCTCAGCAGCAGCGAGTCGATCGCGCCCCGCCAGTCGTCATCGGAAAGCGTTTCGAACGGCCCTGACTTCGGGCCTCCCGTGTTGGTCACGAGCACGTCGATTCCGCCGAGACGCGCGGCGGCGTCCCGGACCAGGCGGTCGATGTCATCAGCGCGCGACACGTCAGCGGCGATGGCCACGACATCCCCGGACGTCACGCGCGCGATGTCGGCTGCGGCGGCGTCGAGCGCGGCGGCGTCACGACCGCAAATCGCGACTGACGCCCCTTCGCGGGCCAGCGCCATGGCCGTCGCCTTCCCGAGCCCTCGGCTCGCGGCGCAGACGATGGCGCATTTCCCTTCCAGGTCTGAGTGCATGCGGTCGGACGGCACGTCGAGCAGCTCCCACGCGGGGGGATACTCAATCACGAGTGTCCCCCACGAGTGTCCCTCTCGAGCGTCCCCTGAGAGGGTGAGTGGGGTGAGGCAGACACAGCAAGTGTGTGTCTCCGGGTCAGTGGACGTGACGATCCCAGTCCGACCGCCCGCCGGCGTGCACATCGAACTTCCGCCGCAACCGGTTCATCTTCCACTTCAGATAGCGGTACTTGATTTCGGCCGACAGGCCGCCGCGGCCGTTCTGAAGGTAGAGGTAGCCGAAGATCAGCCCGCCCAGGTGCGCGGCGTGCGCGACCCGATTCTGGTCCACCGAGAAAAACGCGATCGCCCCGATGATCATGACGAAGTATTTCGCAGGGATCGGGAACAGCATGAACATCAAGATCGGGCGTGTCGGATAGTACAAAGCGAACGCCAGCAGCAGCCCGTACAATGCACCCGAAGCGCCCATCGTGACGGCGCCATACATCGCCGACGAGAAACCGAATGGCAGGAGCGATACGAGCAGGGTCGTCACGGCGGCGCCGACGCCGGTGACGGCGTAGTACCGCAGGAAGAACTGCGTGCCCCACTGCCGTTCGAGCTCGACGCCGAACATCCAGATACCGAGCATGTTCCACAGGATGTGGAAGATGCCGGCGTGCAGGAACATGTAGGTGAACGGCTGCCAGATCCAGCGGCGCTCGATCACGAACTGCGGAATCAGGCCCAGGTACTGCACCACGATGGGAAAAATGCTGGTCAGCAGGAACGCCGCGATGTTCGCGATGATGATCCATTTGACCGCCGGCGAGACGGGCCCCGGCCCGAAGGCGTAGCTGAGCGTGGAGGCGCGGGACGAGTAGCGGGACATCGTGGGGACCGTAGGATCCAGCGTATCGTACTCTGGCGCTATAAGCCCGTCTCCGGCACCACGATTTCAGCGGGTCTGGACACCGTCGGCACGTATGCGCGTTTTGGCAGCGGCAGCGCGCAGGCTGCGGCCGCCAGCGGCACGAGCGCGAGCCCCATCAGCGTCGGCTCGATCCCCACGCGATCGGCAACGAAACCGACGAACGGCACGCTCAGGCCTCCGGTGCCCCACGCGAATCCCATCATCAGCGACGAGACAGTCGCCGCGCTGACAGGTGCCAGAGATTGACCCAGCGTCACGTTGACAGGCAGGGTCGATTGGAGGAACAGCCCGCCAATCGCGAGGACGACTACGAAGAGCCACCCGTTCAACATTGGGGCGACGAAGAGGAACGGCGTCGCCAGGACCAGGGACAGCGCGATCACCCGGCGTGCACCGAACCGGTCCGCCGCGGGGCCGCCAAAGAACCCGCCGATGCCGCTGGCGAACAGATACACCGCCACTGCGGTTCCTGCCTGGCCGATCGTGAGCCCACGTCTCGTGAGCATGACCGGCACGAACGTCGCAAAGGCGAGCGACGTCAGCGTGCGCAGCACCACTATCGCGTACAGCAGCGCCAGCGGTCGCGCATACGGCCTGAGCGCGCGCAGTCCGCCCTTGGCGCTGCGTTGCAAGGGAATCGGGGGAACGCGTGTCAGGAAGAAGCCGACGACCGCCAAACCAGGTAACGCCAGGATCGGGGTCCACTCCAGACCAAACCGTCCCGCGAATGGCGCGAACAATAGTGGCCCGAGCGAGAACCCCAGGGTGCCGCCCGTGATGTACACCGACATAGCGAGGCCCGGACGCATTCCTCCGAGGCGGTGCGCCAGCGCCGCAGCGGGCGGGTGGAACGCCGCGCCGCCCAGACCGCCGCACACGAGGATCGCTGCCAGCATCACCTTCGACGTTGCAAGACCGACCAGGCTCAACACCAGCACCGCGATGACGGGGCCAGCCATGACGAGGACGCGTGGCCGCCACCGATCCGCCAGGTGGCCGAAGCCGATTTGGGCCACGGACGCCGCGAGCTGAAAGAGCATCGTCATCGTGCCGGCCGATGCGAGGCTCAGCTCGAGTCGAGGGATGAGCAGCGGCAATAACGGCGCGAACAGGTTGCCGTAGCCATCGACCATCAAATGGACGCTGGCCATCAGCAGGATCGTTGGATGGAGGCGCGGTCGCGAGATCACGCCTGGCCGCGCCTGGGCGCGATCCGCCGCAGCACGCGACGCGACGCTTCATCGAATTCATGGATGCGCAGGAGCCGCGCCGAGATGACGAGCGCAAGCACGCCGGCAGAGATCGCAGCGAGGACCCTGACGAGCTTTGCCAGCTCGCTGCCGTCTCGAAGCACGACCGCCAGCCGGTCTGCCATGGCGTGTGCAGCGAGACCCATCAAGGCCGACGCGACAAGAATCTTGAGAAAGGCGACCGCCGTCCTGCGTCCCTCCAGCCCGTCGAGCCGATTTCTCAACAGCCAGAGGAGCGCGGCGGCGTTGAAGATCGCGGCAATCGCGGTGCCCAGTGCGAGACCCCGGTAACCTATCTGGCGAACGAGCACCAGGTTGAGGGCCAGATTCGCCAGCACCGCCATCACGCTGACGATCACGGGGGTTCTGCTATCGCGCAGGGCATAAAAGCTGGGGGATGCAATCTTCACGGCGGAATACCCAACCAGGCCAGGGGCGTAAAACATGAGGGCGGCCGCCGTCGCCTCGGTGTCGATCGGCGTGAATGCGCCGCGCTCGAGCAGCAGCCCAACGATCGGTCGCGCGAGAACCATGAGGCCTATCGTCGCTGGCACGTTCAGCATCAACATCATGCGCAGCGCGCCGGCGATTGTGCGCCGCATGGCCGGGGCATCCTGCACCGCTGCGTGCCGGGAGATCTCGGGCAGCGCGGCAGTCGCGATCGCGACGCCGAACAGCCCAATCGGTACGTACATCAGGCGGAACGCATATCCCAGCCAGGACACAGCCCCCTCCTGCTGACCTGTCGCGAGATAGGTGTTTACCAGCACATTGATTTGAACGGCCGCAAGCCCGATCGTGCCGGGCACCATCAGTCGAAGAACCTCGCGCAACTCAGGATTCCGGAAGTCGACAGCGGGCCGATACCGGAAGCCCTCCTTTCGAAGGACCGGCCACTGCAGCAGGATCTGGCCGAGTCCGCCGGCCACTGTTCCAATGGCGATGGCCATGATTGGCGGCAGTCCCACACTCGGCATGAGCGGCGCGAGCGCCACGGCGGCGGCGATCGTCGCGACGTTGAACATCGCGGGCGAGAGCGCGGGGATAAAGAACCGATTCAACGAGTTCAGCATCCCCATCATCGCGACCGCGATGGCGACGGTCGTGAGGAATGGGAGCATCACCCTGGTGAGGTCGGTGGTCAGTTCGAGCTTGCCCGGCACGCTGGCAAACTTCGGGGCGAGCGCCTGGGTGAGGGGCGCCGCGCACAGCATGCCCACGATGACGAGCGCACCCGTCGCCATGAGCAGCGCGTTGATCACGAGGTTGCCGAGACGCCAGGCGTCGTCGCGCCCGCGCGTGGTGAGCGTGCGTGTGAACGTCGGAACGAACGCCGCGGTCATCGCACCTTCAGCGAAAAGGTCGCGGAGCAGGTTGGGGATCCGGAACGCGACATTGAACGCATCGACCGCGGTGCCCGCCCCGAATATCCCGGCGACGACGGCTTCCCGCGCCACGCCCAGCACGCGACTCGCCATCGCCGCGATGCTGATGAGGCCCGCCGAGCGGGCGAGCCGGGAACTCATCGTCTGATGATGCTTGGCACCGCGCGCGTGACGACCTGTGTGACGGAAGCCATGAGCCGGGTTTCAGCGTACCACACGGGCTGTGCAGAAGCCGTCCGTCGTCCGAACGCGGACAGTCCGGACACTCCGGACACAAAAAAAAGGGCTCCTGTCTTGCGACAGGAGCCTATGGAGGATGGATGAGAGGCTTGTGCGTGCCTTTCAAACTCTTAGACGGAGGTCACTGCTGAAAGGTTTGGTTTCGAGACCTACGAC
>JAIVJE010000226.1 GCA_020200195.1 Acidobacteriota bacterium
GGCCACAATCGTCGAAGCGGATCCCGGTTCCAGTGTCGCCGTGATCCTGTCCGCGTGCAGGGGCGTGACGGACGCACTGCTCGCGCTCGTGGCCAGCGCGGAGCGGCAGGATCCGCAGGTTGCAGCTCAAGTGGACGCGCTCGAGCGTCGGCACACCGAACTGGCGTCGGAGCTCCTTGCCGGCTCAGAGGTTCGCGATTACCTCGCTGAGCTGGAAGCGGACTGCCACGATATTCGGGGCATTCTTCAGACCGTCCGTCTCACTCGTGCAACGTCTCCGGCGCTGCGCGATCTGGTCGCCGGATTCGGGGAGCTCTGGTCGAGCCGGCTTTTCGCGCGATACTTGCGACATCGCGGCCACCGGACCGGGCGCATCGAGTGGATCGATGCGAGAGACGTGATTCAGGTGGACTGGGGCGCGCTCGGTCCGAACGTGCGGTGGCCGGAAACGCGAGACAACGCCGCCAGGCTGGGGCTGATCGAACCCTCGGCCACACGCATCATTCCCGGGTTCGTGGCCCGGGATCAACACGGTGTCCAGACGACACTCGGGAGGAATGGCAGCGACTTCTCGGCATCCATCTTCGGGCAGCTGCTGAACGCCGGCGAGATTCACATCTGGACGGATGTCGATGGCGTCCTCAGCGCAGATCCCCGGCTGGTGCCGGACGCGACCGTCATCGATTCGCTGTCGTACCACGAAGCCATGGAGCTGGCGTACTTTGGCGCCCAGGTCATTCACCCGCAAACGATGGCTCCCGCCGTCGTGAAAGGCATTCCCATCTGGATCCGCAATACGTTTGCGCCGGACCATGCCGGAACGCTGATCTGCGGCCGGCCCACCTCGAATCATCTCGTCAAGGGCATCACGAGCATCGACCGGGTCGCGTTGATCAACGTCGAAGGGGCGGGCATGATCGGCGTCCCAGGGACGGCCCAGCGCCTGTTCTTGGCGCTGCGGGAGCATGGCATTTCCGTCATCCTCATCTCACAGGGGAGCTCGGAGCATTCGATCTGTTTCGCCGTTCCCATGTCGGAGGCGGTCAGGGCGGAGCAGGTGGTGCGCAAGGCGTTCCGCAGCGAGCTCACGCACGGGCAGATACAGAGTGTCGACGTCGCGCCGGACTGCAGCATCCTTGCCGTCGTCGGTGACGGCATGGCCGGCACGCCCGGTGTGGCGGCCAAGCTGTTCAGCGCGCTCGGGAACGCAGGCGTCAACGTCCGGGCCATCGCGCAGGGGGCCTCGGAACGGAACATCTCGCTGGTGATCGACGCGAAACAGGCAACCCGAGCGCTTCGATCGGTGCATTCGAGCTTTTACCTGTCGCCGCACACGGTCTCCATCGGTCTCATCGGTCCGGGCGCGGTGGGCAGCGAGTTCATCGACCAACTCGCGTCCCAGCGGGAACGGTTCCAGCGCGACTCAAATCTGGATCTGCGTTTGCGCGGCATCATGACGTCGACGCAAATGCTGCTCGGCGAGCCGACCGTCGCCTGTGACGATTGGCGGCAGGCGCTCGCCCGGGGACAGCCGGCGGACCTGTCCCGCTTCGAGGAGCACATCCACGCCGATCATCTGCCGCACGCCGTCATCGTCGACTGCACGGCGAGCGGCGACGTCGCAGGCCGCTATCCCGGCTGGCTCGCAGCGGGGATTCACGTTGTGACACCCAACAAGCGGGCAAACAGCGCGGACATGACGTTCTACGCACGGCTCATGGCAGCTCGCCGCGAGGGTAGTTCGCATTATCTGTATGAGGCAACAGTCGGTGCCGGGTTGCCTGTGATCCAGACGATACGGGATCTGCGGGAGACCGGCGACGACATCCAGCGCGTCGAAGGCATACTGTCCGGCACGCTCTCGTACCTGTTCAACGTGTGGGACGGCCGGGAACCCTTCTCGGACGTCGTCCGTGACGCGAGGCGCAAGGGCTACACAGAACCGGATCCGCGCGACGACCTGTCGGGTATGGACGTCGCGCGCAAGCTCGTCATTCTTGGCAGAGAGATGGGCCTCGGATTGGCGCTGGAGGACGTGGAGGTCGAGACATTGGTGCCGGATAGTCTGGCTGGCGGCACGGCGGAGGAGTTTCTGGATGGCCTGGGCACGCTCGACGCGAAAATGCTCGCGCGTCTGCAGTCAGCCCAGGCGAACGGCCGGGTGCTGCGCTACGTCGGTGCGTTGAACGCCGCCACCCAACGCGCAACCGTGGGCCTGGTGGAATTAGACCACGTCCACCCGTTCGCCAACATCAACCTGACCGACAACGTCGTGCGATTCATCACCGGTCGATACGATCAGAACCCGCTGGTCGTCCAGGGGCCCGGCGCAGGTCCTGCGGTGACGGCGGCCGGCGTATTCGCCGATCTACTGCGGGTCTGTGCGTACCTGGGAGCCAGGTTGTAATGCCATCCACGGAAGCCGTCGCGTTCGCGCCGGCCAGCGTCGGCAACGTCGCCGTCGGCTTCGACGTGCTCGGGTGCAGCGTACCCGCGGTTGGCGACACGGTGATGGCGAGGCGCATCACGGAGCGACGGGTGCGAATCGCTGGTATCAGCGGTGTCGCAACAGATCTGCCCACCGATGCGGCGCGCAACACCGCGGGAATAGCTGTCTCCACGATGGTGGAAGCGTTGCAGCTCGATCACGGGTTCGAGCTCACGATTGAAAAAGGTATTCCGCTCGGCTCCGGTCTCGGCGGTGGACCAGCTCCAATTGTTGAAATTCGCGATGAAAGGGGAGGCGGTTGCGAGTGGCACCGTCCACGTCGACAACGTGGCGCCGTCGCTGTACGGTGGACTCATTCTCACTGTAGGGATCGACGATCCCATCGTGACACGCATCCCCGTGCCCAAAGTTGTGCGCTGCGTACTCGTCCATCCACACATCGAGGTGACGACGCGCGCCGCACGTGAGATTCTCGAGCCGACCGTGAGCCTGTCCGATGTCATCTGGCAACAGGCCAATCTCGCTGGCTTTCTGGTCGGCTGCTTTACAGGGGATCTGCGGCTTATTCGGGCGTCACTCCAGGACGTCGTGATCGAGCCGCAGCGAAAAGTACTCATCCCAGGGTTCGAGAAGGCCAAAGAAGCGGCGATGACGGATGGCGCCCTTGGCTGTTCGATATCGGGTGCCGGGCCAACGGTCTTCGCCTGGTGCGAAGAGCCTCGAGCCGAGACCGTGTGCCGTGCCATCGTGCACGCCTTTGAATCAGAAGGTCTCGCCAGTGACCGCTGGATCTCGCCCATCGATGACGTGGGCGCCCAGGTTCTCGAGCGCTCATGAAATTCGTCAGCACTCGCAGCCGCGACGTCGTCGCTACGTTGAGTCGGGCAATTGCCGAAGGCATTGCTCCGGACGGAGGCCTGTACGTTCCGGAGCGTCTGCCAGAGCTGCCTCCTGAGGGTCTGGCGCACGCAGAAGGGCTCGAATCAATCGCGCGGCATCTGCTGGCACCGTTTGCGTCCGGCGATGCACTCGAGCAGCACCTGGATGCCATCTGCCGTCACGCGTTCAATTTCCCCGCACCGCTCGTGCGCCTGAACGGCACGGCCGGACCGGCCAGCGCGCTCGAACTGTTTCATGGGCCGACGTGCGCATTCAAGGATTTCGGCGCCCGATTCCTCGCCGCGGGTCTCGAGCGGATTCATCAGGATGACCGAAAGCTCACCGTCCTCGTCGCCACGTCGGGTGATACGGGTGGCGCCGTTGCCGCGGCGTTCCACACAGTCCCCTGGGCCGACGTCGTTCTGCTGTATCCGAAAGGACGCGTGTCGCCGAGCCAGGCGCATCAGCTTGCGTGCTGGGGTGAGAACGTGTGGACATTCGCGGTGCCGGGCACGTTCGACGACTGCCAGCGCATAGTCAAGGCAGCATTCCGTGATCCTGTCCTGGCCGGCACGCATCTCCTGTCATCCGCCAACAGCATCAATATCGGGCGGCTGCTGCCGCAAATGGTCTATTACGCCGACGCGAGCCTTCGGATCTGGCGCGACGAGGGCCGCACGCCGAATTTCATCATTCCGACCGGCAATCTGGGGAACGCGGCGGCGTGTGTTTTGGCGCGCGAGATAGGACTGCCGATCGGCGCCATCGTCCTCGCGACGAATGACAATCGGACGATTGTGGATTACCTCGATCGCGGTACGTGGCAGCCGCAGCCGGCTGTCGCCACACTCTCGTCCGCGATGGACGTCGCGAGCCCGTCGAATATGGAACGCATGCGCTGGTTATTCCCGGATCTGGAGCAACTTCGCCAGCGGATCACCGCCCATGCCGTTTCCGACGACGAGATCCGATCGGTGATTCGCTCGGATGCCGAGTCCATAGGCCGCGTCTGGTGCCCACACACGGCGACCGCTGCACACGTGTATCGGCAATTTACCCATCAGACACGGGACGAGCACTGGGTGATTGT
>JAIVJE010000523.1 GCA_020200195.1 Acidobacteriota bacterium
GTATAATCACTATATGCGCGCAAAAAACTCGCGGTGGACGCAATGGCTGCCCATAGTGGCGCTGGCGATGTCGTCTGCCGGCCTGGGTGCTCAGCAGCAGCAGCAGCCGCCGCCGCCGCCGCAGAAGCCGGTGCCACCTGCCCAAGGTGACCCCATCCGCGTGCGCGCAGACCTCGTGACTACGGACGTTATCGTCCGCGACGGCCGCGGGCAGTTCGTCGCGGATCTGAAGAAAGACGAGTTCGAGGTTTTCGAGGACGGCGTCAAGCAGAGCATCGTCTCATTCACCCTCACACATGGGGGGCGGATCTATAACGTTGCGGCGCCTCCGCCGCCGCCGCCACACGAAGGCATCATTCTGCCCCCGGCCCGGCCGACCAACGATGCGGCGGGACGCATCTTCCTGATCTTCGTCGACGACCTGCACCTCGATTTTCGAAACACCGGTCGGATCCGGGATCTCTTCAAGAAGATCGCGAAAGAGCTGGTGCACGAAGGCGACATGTTCGGCATCGTCTCCACCGGACCGTCGTCGATCGCGATCGACATGACGTACGACCGCAAGCGGCTGGACGAGGCGATCAGCAGGATCTCGGGCGCCGGCCTGAACCCATCGGACATTCTGGATGTGCCCGAGGGAGCGCAGGGGCCTCCCGAAGTGCGCTATCGCGCGCACGTGGCGTTCTCGACGGCGTACGACATCCTCAAGAAGCTGGAGGACGTCCATAACCGCCGCAAGGCGTTCATCTACGTCAGCAACGGGTACGACTTCAATCCGTTCTCCTCGACCCGCATGAAGCTTGAAAACGAGCGTTACGGCGCGACCAGCCAGGACGGATCGAACATGGAGTCCAATCCGTTTTCACGGCAGGGGAACCAGTTCTCCGAGGCGGACCTCGCTTCCGAGCTTGCCGAGCTGACGCGCGCGGCCAACCGTGCGAACACCACGATGTACACGATCGATCCGCGAGGGTTGACAGGTGGACCGGACCTCGATCAACAGGTCGACACCGTCGAGTGGCAGAACCACGTCCGGCAGACCCAGGACAGCCTCCGCGTGATCGCGGAGCAGACCGGCGGAATTGCCGTCGTGAACCAGAACGATTTCGTGAAGGCGTTGAAGCGTATCGACGCCGAGACGAGCGACTACTACGTGGTCGGCTACTACTCGACCAACGCCGATCCAACCAAGCGACGGCGGACGCTCGAGGTAAAGGTGAAACGGCCGGACATGGACGTCAATCACCGGACGTCGTACACGCTGAAGCCCCTGCCTCCGCCGGTAGTTCCCAAGTAGGGTTTTTACGCGGCTGTTTCAACCCGTCTGCTATACTTTTGCGGGCGCGGCGGGGGACCGCCGCGCACTGTCGAGCTTCAACTTCTTCGCGAATTGATCTCTGGAGAACAGCTTATGAAACTGTGTTCCAAGGCTGTCTGGAGCCTCTCGGTGTCACTGTGCCTACTGCTTGGGTCAGCGCCCGTGGGGCGCCAGTGTCACGGCTGTGCATACGCCGACCGGCACCAGCTACGACTCGATCACGGATGGCCAGGGCCGCTACAACATCCTGAACGTGCGGGTCGGTCCGTACACCGTGACGACCACGATGGCCGGGTTCAGGCAAGAGGTGATGGAGAACATTCCCGTCGGGCTCGGCGAGCAGCGAACGGTTGACTTCAACCTGGCGCTGGACACGCTAGTGGAGACGGTCGAGGTGGTGGGGGTGAGCTCGGTCATCGACAGCTCACGTGCGGGCACGGCGGACAACGTGTCGCAGCAGGCCGTCGAGAACCTGCCCACCATTTCGCGCAACATCACGGATATTGCTCGTACGTCGCCGTACTTCAATCCGGCCGGCCTGAACGAGGATCCGCTGGCGCTGTCGGTAGCCGGACGCAACAACCGGTACAACAACGTTCAGATCGACGGCGCGGTCAACAACGACGTCTTCGGACTCTCGCCCTCCGGCACGCCGGGCGGCACGACCGAAGCGCAGCCGATCAGCCTCGACGCGGTCCAGGAGCTGCAACTGGTGGTGTCGCCGTACGATGTCCGTCAGGGCGGCTTCTCCGGCGGCGGGATCAACCTGATTACCCGGAGCGGCACGAACGCATACAGGGGCACCGGCTACTTCTTCGGCCGCAAGCAGGATTTCGTGGGCAAGAGTCCGACCGGCACGAAGGTCGGGCAGTTCTAGGACCAGCAGTTCGGTGCGAGCGTGGGCGGACCGGTCGTCCGGAACCGCGCGTTCTTTTTCGCTAACGTCGAGGGTGGACGAAAGGACAATCCCTCGGGCTTTTCGGTCACCGGGACCGGACAGACGTTCGGACGTGAAGCCGAGATCGACCGCTTCATCAGCATCCTGCAGAACAAATACGGCTACGATCCGGGCGGCAAAGACGAGTTCATCCGGACCGTCAACAGCGACAAGGTATTCGTGCGGACGGACTTCAACGTTGCACACGGTCAGCAGTTCACCGTGCGGCACAATTACGTGAGCGCCGCGAACGATATCGGTCGGCCGACGACCGCCGCGTATTTCATGCCCGACGCGTTCTACCGCATCAACAACAAGACGAACTCGTCAGTGGTGCAGTTGAACAGCGCGTTCGGCACGGCGGTCAACGAGGCGAGACTGACGTTCCAGCGCGTGCGCGACCGCCGCGTCGGCCAGCCGAATGAGGAGCGCCCCTTCCCGTTCGTGCAGGTGAGTCTCAGCTCCGGCACGGTGCGCGCAGGCCGCGAGAATTTCTCGGGCGCCAACGAGCTCGACCAGGATGTCTACGAGTTCACCAACGACTTCACGTGGTTGAAGGGGAAGCACACCCTTACGCTCGGCACGCACAACGAGTTTTTCAAGTTCCGGAACCTGTTCATTCGTGACACGTTCGGAAACTACACGTTCGACAGTCTGGACCTGTTCGATCAGGGGCTGGCGCAGGCATTCGACTACAGCTTCTCGCTCACGGGCGATCCGCTGCAGTCGGCAAAGTTCCGCGTCCGGCAGTTCGGGTTCTATGTGGGCGATCTGTGGCGCGTCGCCTCGAACTTCACGCTCACGCTCGGCGTCCGTGCCGACAATCCGAAGTTCCCGGACAGGCCGACGGCCAACCCGCTGTCGGTCTCGGCGCTTGGCTACGCGACCGACGAGGTCCCGACCTCGGTGATGTGGTCGCCGCGGGTCGGATTCAATTACGATCTGTCAGGCGATAGCCGCCAACAGTTGCGCGGTGGCCTGGGGCTGTTCACTGGCCGCACACCCTACGTGTGGCTGTCCAATCAGTACGGCAATACGGGGATCGAGTTCCGGCGCCTCAGCGTCGCGCGCGGCACCGGCGCGCAGCGCATCCCCTTCGTCGCCGACGCGACCGCGCAGCCGAAATCCGTTGGCAGCGCCGCAAGCAACGAGATCGACCTGATCGATCCGGATTACAAATACCCGTCGCTCATCCGTACGAACATCGCGTACGACCGTGAGCTCGGGTTCTTCGGGCTGATCGGCACGACCGAGTTCCTGTACTCGAAGAACGTCAACGACGTGAAGTACCAAAACCTGAACCTGGTGCAGGCTGGCACGCGTCCCGACGGCCGCCCGTTCTACACGCGGAATCGAGTGCCGGGGCTGACCGACGCAATCCTGCTGACAACCACGGACGAAGGGGACGCGTGGAGTATCGTGTTCAAGGTGGACCGGCCGTTCCGAAACCGGTTCTTCATGAACGCCTCGTATCTGTACGGCGAGTCCACCTCCATACTCGACGGTACGTCGTCACAGGCTGCGTCCAACTGGGGCAACGTCTACGTGCCGGGCGATTCGAACAATCCGCCGCTCACACGCTCGAATTTCGATCCGGGCCACCGCGTCACGTTGTCCGGCGGTTATGACATTCCCGTAGGCGCCGGGTTCACGGCGACTGCCTCGATGTTCTACAGCGGCCAGTCGGGTCGTCCGTGGTCGGCGAACTACGCCTTCGACTACAACGGCGACGTTCGTGGGACCAATGACCTGCTGTACATCCCCGCGAGCGCCTCGGAGTATACGTTCACGAACGGCACGTTCAACGACCTCATGACGTTCGTGAATGCCGAACCGTGCCTGGCGGAGTTCATTGGCAAGATC
>JAIVJE010000524.1 GCA_020200195.1 Acidobacteriota bacterium
AACACGCGCCGTCCATCACGAACAGGTTGCCGACGTCGTGGGCCTGCTGCCAGGGATTCAGCACCGAGGTCCTGGGATCGGCACCCATCCGCGCAGTACCAACTTCATGGATTGCCAGACCTGGTTTCGAAATCTCCGCCGTGCGCGTGATGTGTTCGGCGCCCACAGCCCGCAGCATTTCCTCGGCGGTGTCTGCCATATCCTCGACCATCTTCCTCTCGTTGTCGCCGAACGCCATGCTGATGTGCAGCACAGGCATCCCCCAGGCGTCCACTTTCTTCTTGTCGAGCTCGCAGTAGTTCTCGAAATACGGCAGACATTCCCCAAAACCGCCCAGGCTGATGGTCCACGGGCGGTTCTCGCGCACCGCGCGCTTGAAGTCCGCGCCGAAGCCCGGCAACCCGAACGCGTGCCCCCACTTGCTTTCGTGGGATGACCCCTGGAAGCCGTATCCCCGCAGAAACCCCGGATGCCTGCTGTCGATGTTCCTGAATCGCGCCACGTAGATCCCGTTCGGCCGGTTGCCCCGGGTGTCTGGGGTGCCTTGCAGCATCGGCAGCACGCCAGAGGCGCCGCCCCCCATCACGTGATCCATCAGGTAGTGCCCGAGAACGCCGCTGGAGTTCGCGATGCCGTTCGGGTGCCGCTCCGATTTCGAGTTCAGCATGATGCGCGTCGACTCCAGCGTCGAGGCACAGAGGATCACCATCCTCCCGGCGATCTCGCGATGGTTCCGCGTCAAACGATCGACGTAGTACACGCCGCGGCACTTCCCTCGATCATCCGTCACAATGTGGCTGACGATGGCATTGGGGATGAGCGTCAATCTGCCGGTAGCGGCGGCGGCGGGCAGCGTACTAGCCGGGCTGCTGTAGTAGGAGCCGGTCGTACACCCGCGTGAGCACGGGCCGCAGTAATGGCACTTCGGTCGGCCGTTCAGGTTTTGCGTCAGGATCGCCACGCGGCCAATCGTCACCGTCCGTCCAAGCTTCTCTTTGACGGCCGTCCGGAGGAGCCGCTCGCCGCAGCTCAGATGCATCGGGGGCAGGAACTGACCGTCCGGCAGCTGCGGGAGTCCTTCCGCCTGCCCGCTGACGCCGATGAACCGTTCGACGCGATCGTAGTGCGGCGCCACATCCGCGTAGGAGATCGGCCAATCCATGCCGAACCCGTCACGCGATGTCGCCTTGAGGTCGTAATCGCTCAACCGGTAGGACTGCCTCGCCCACATGATCGACTTGCCGCCGACGTGGCGCCCGCGGATCCAGGTGAAAGGCCTGTCCTTCGGCGTCGTATACGGATGCTCAGTGTCCTTGACGAACAGATGATGCGTGTATTCGTCGCACTGATAGCATTCCTTCTGGACCGGCTGCTCGTCCTGCGTTTCGAGCGGTCCATAGCGCCGGCCGCGCAGCGGCATGTCGAACGGGCGCCTGTGCTCCGTGAAATCGATGGCAGGATCGAGCTTGCGTCCGGCCTCGAGCACGGCCACCCGCAAACCGGCCTCGGTCAGTTGTTTTGCCACCCAGCCGCCGCTCGCGCCCGATCCGACGACGAGCGCGTCGAAGCTTTGCATGCGCGCCATGAACGGTTCCTATTTCGCAGGTTTTTGCTTGTACGCCGGATCGTCGCAGCCCAGGTAGTCCTCGAAGAACATGTTCCCGTCGTCTCCGAGCTCTTCCTTCATACCGATCTCGGATGTGTAGTAGCCGGTAATCGTCATCGACTTCATCGACTTGAAGAACTCCAGCGCGATTGGATCGGGCGGCGCCTCGGCACGGTCCTGCTGCAGCGGTTGCGCGGACACGTACGCGGACTCCTTCTCCTCTTTCGTCCGCGTCCGATCCACAGGAGCACTCAGCGGCATCAGGAGCGCGACCTGCTGCGCGGGAGTGGCTTTGATGAAATCCACGTCGTGCCGAGCCCGGCATCGCTGGTTGATCCAGCTCAGGCCGTTGAGGAAGTTGTTGCGTGTGACGGGTTCGGCATCGGCCAGTACCCCATCGATGAACTCGTGGACCCGTGCCGCCCGGGCGCCCGGCGTATCCGTCTGTGGAATGATCGACTCGGCAATCGCGGCGACCGTCTCGGCCTGGAACGTGGTGAGGATCTTCGGTCTCCAGCGCACGGCGGCCACGGAGTGCGCCCCGCTTTCTGCGTGCGCCAGCGCGCGCGCGGCGAGATCCGCGACCCATCCGTGCGTCGCGGCGGCACCGAGGCCACCGAAAGCGAGTCGCCTGAGCGCCTGCCGGCGTGCAATCGTGTGCGACGTCGTGTTCTGAGGCACGGTGACGAATACTACGCCGATCGCGCGGGCGAGGAAAGAGGGCTGCGGCGCACGTCACGCGAAGCGCTTGATGGCCTGCTCGCGCGCCTTTCGCGCTTCCTCCTCGCGGTTCCGCGGTGGCGCGCTGGTCTTCAGCGAATGAATCAATTTGTTCGCGGCCGCCGTCACCTCGTCAACCGCGCGCTCGAACGCGGCCTCATTCACACGCGACGGACGCGTGGCGCCGCTCAACTTCCGGACAAACTGCAGCGCCGACGCGCGGATCTCGTCGTCGGTGGCGGGCGGCTCGAAATTCGCCAGGGTTTTGATGTTCCGACACATGCGTAGCTACTCCCAGGGAGGGGACACTCGGTAACTCGAGTTCAGCGGCTCGATGCTGGCTGCGC
>JAIVJE010000227.1 GCA_020200195.1 Acidobacteriota bacterium
GCTCCGCCGCCTCCAGCACCCCGCCGCCCCCCCGGACGAGCTGCGCTTCGACGACGTCGTCGTGGATTTCAAGCGTTACGAGGCCACTCGCGATGGCATGTCACTCGAGATGACCCGAAAGGAGTTCGGCGTCTTGCGGCTGCTGGCCGCGCGCGCCGGCGAAGTCGTCACACGGGACGAGCTGCTGTCGGAGGTGTGGGGCTACGAGGCGCTGCCGACGACGCGGACCGTAGACAATCACATCGCCTCGCTTCGCGCCAAGCTGGAACGCACCCCGTCGACGCCACAGCGGCTCCAGACCGTTCATGGGGTCGGCTACAAATGGACCTCGTGACGTTTTGGTGACGACATCTTTGCCGCGACCCGACAAAAGTTCTCCGCCCCTGTGACACATCCCGGTCTCCAGACGCCCTATCGTTGCGACTACGGCCGATGCGTCATAGCGCCGTGTGAGGAACAACATATGAACTGCCTGCGTCGAATCGCTGCGACCGTCCTCTTCAGCCTGCTCTGCGCCACGATGGCCTGGGCACAGACCCCGCAACAGCTTTTCCAGCAGGCGCTGTCGAAGGAACGCGCGGACGGCAGCCTGGAAGAAGGCGTCCAGCTTTACCAGCGCGTCGTCAAGGAAGCAGGCGCGGACCGCGCACTGGCGTCACGCGCGCTGCTGCAGCTTGGCCGCTGCTACGAAAAACTCGGCGCGTCGGGAGCCCGCGCCTCGTACGAGCGGCTGCTTCGCGACTACGCCGACCAGGCGCAGGTCGTCGCCGAGGCGAAATCGCGGCTTGCTGCGCTGGCGCGCGACGCGGCGCCGGCTGCGGCACGCACCACGATGACCGTTCGCGAGCTGCCAAGCGTCGGTCTCGGCAACGACCTGCAGGCGATCTCACCCGACGGCACGAAAGCGCTCGTCGGAGACTTCACGAGGGGGCAGAATCTCGCCATTTTCGACTTCTCCACCAGACAATCCAAGCTGCTCACCACCTTCGATTGGACCCACTCGTGGGTATCTGGCGGTATCTGGTCGCCCGATGGCCGGCAGGTCGCGTACGTCCAGTCGGGGTTCAAGAGCGACTCGGTTGAAGAGCTGCGGGTGGCCAGTCTGAGCGGTGAAGCACGAACGCTGTTTCGGGGCGCGAGCGGCCGGGTTGGCGCAGCCGTGCCGGCGGCATGGCTGCCGGACGGTAAGACGATCGTTGCGGTGATCAAGCGGCCCGACAAGACCGTCCAGCTCCTTGACTGGTCGGTCCGCGGGATCGCCGCGATCCAGTTCGTGTCTAACCGGGACCTCTACTCCATCCCGATGGACGCGGGGGCCGGCCGCTCCACAGGATCGCCGCAAGCGTTGCCCTACAAGAGAACCGGCCTCAACGTGTCGCCCACCTGGTCGCCAGACGGCAAGCACCTGGCATTCGTCTCGAGCTCGCCGTCCGACGCCGGCAGCCGGTACGTGGTTGTGATGCCGCAGTCGACCGGCCAGGCGCGCGAGTTCCTCATTCCCACCAGCAGGTACGACTTTCCACAGTCTCCGTATGATCTGCACTGGTTCGGGAATGCCCAGGGGCTAGGCTTCTCTGGAATCGATGCGAAAGGCGACCCGGTCATGTTCCGGCTCACGCTTGCGAGCGGTGAATGGAAGACGTATCCCCTGCCCGTTAAGTCATGGACGCGCACCGAGTGGAACGACGACGGAACCGCGTTCTACTACGCGCGACACAGTTTCTCGGAATCGGATGGCGGCATCTTCGAACGCAGCATCGACGGCGAGCGGGAGCGCCGCCTCTACGCGCTGCCGGCCGCCGGCATCTCGACGCGGCTGCACGAGCTCAGCCCCGATCGCCAGTGGATGGCGTTCGTGCAGGCAAGGCTCGAAAAGGATGGGCGGCAGACTTCCCAGGTGATCGCCTTGAACATCGCGTCGGGTGAAGCTCGGACGCTGGCAAGCGCCACGGCGGAATCGAAGCCGGGCGCGCCAAGCCTGGCCTTGTCCGGCTGGTCGCCGGACGGGCGCGTCGTGGTGCAGCGCAGTTCCGGAGGACCGGAGCCAGTGGAGTGGCTTATGGTGCCGCTCGACGGGGGCGCGCCTCGCCAGGTGCAGATCGGCATCCCCTCGACCCGTGGCACGCCTGACATTCCAGGGACAACGCCCGTCGGCAAGTGGTCGCGCGACGGTTCGACGATGGTGTTCGTGCAGACCGGCAGCAGCGGCGGCGCGTTCATCCTCGAGAATCCGCTCGCGAAGATCCCGCGCGGGACCGCACCTGCGATCCGTCGCTGAAGGCGTCGGACGATGCGGATTCTGGTCTTCGCGGTTGCTGTCTGGCTGTCCCCGGTTTCGGCCGCGACCATCGCGCGCGGCGCGCCGACGTCCGAGAGGCACGATCTCGTCGTGCCTCTCGGCCTGGACCTCTACATCCCTGCGCCGATATCGAATCCGATCACGGGTGCGAAAGCGGAACTGGGGCGGCGGCTCTTCTTCGACAGGCGGCTCTCGGGGGATGGCCGCACCTCCTGCGCGACGTGCCACCAGCCGGAGCGGAGTTTCACGGATGGACGCCAAGTGTCTCGGGGCGTCTTCGGACGTGAGGGACGGCGCAACGTTCCCAGCATTCTCAACCGCGCCTACGGCAGCACCGCGTTCTGGGATGGCCGCGCGGCGTCGCTGGAGGAACAGGTACGCCTCGCCGTCGCTGGCGCGATCGATCTCGGCCTGCCGATGGATCAGGCGGTTGAGAGACTTGCCCTCGACATGAGCTACGCAGAGGCATTCGAAACGGCGTACGGGGAGAACCGCCTTACTCCCGAACGCCTGGTACGTGCGATTGCCACGTTCGTGAGGACGCAGCTGTCTGGCAACAGCGCTTACGACCGTTTCATCAACGGCGAGCGGACCGCGATGAGTCCGGAGGCCCGGAGAGGAATGGCGCTGTTCATGGGCACCGCGCGATGCGCGCGCTGTCACTCGGGGCCGCTGTTGAGCGACGAGGAATTCCACAACACGGGCGTGAGCTGGGGGAAGGATGCCGGCCGATACTGGGTGACCGCCAGTCCCGCCGACCGCGGCCGATTCAAGACGCCCAGCCTGCGGAACGTCGTTGCGACAGCGCCATACATGCACGACGGCTCCCTCGCAGACCTGGATGCGGTCGTACGGTTCTATGAAGGCGGCGGCGGCGCGAATCCGAACCGGGACGAGGACCTGCGCCCTTGACCGCTGCCGACCGGCACGCACTGGTTTCGTTCCTGAGAACTCTGTCGGGCGAAGGGCGCGAGGTTCTCGAGAGGTCCACACGGCTTCATAGATGAGCCATAAAGGTGGTGTTCTCAGCCATCAAGCCATCGGCCGGCGACCGGGCCATTGCGATGGACAGAACCCGTCAGTGCTGAGGTGTCGCCGTCACTGGAATGCCGTCCACTCCAGATAACGGGGCACGGGTCCAATCACCGGAATGGCTTGGAATTCGCGTGGCCGGG
>JAIVJE010000228.1 GCA_020200195.1 Acidobacteriota bacterium
CCCCAGCCACCACTGCGGCAAACGGCAGCGCCAGCGTCAGCGCCGGCAGTACGAGGTGCCGAGCCACGTCAGCCGCGTAGGCCAGCCCTGACAGCGATTCGCGCGCCGACGTCATGCCGCCCGCCGGCAGCAGACCAAACCTCACCGCAGCAACGAATATCAGCACCTGACCCGTCCAGAACACTGGTGCCGCGTACGCCAGCGATGCCCCTGCGCGAATGCAGGCGGCGAGGATGCGTGAGCGCGTCACCGCGGCCAGCGTGCCGGACGCGAATCCGCCAACCGTCGCCACGGCGAGCGCGGACAGGCCGAGGAGCAGGGAGGCCGCCGAATGTTCCAGCAGGAGCCGTAATACCGGCGACTGGAACATGAACGAATATCCGAGATCCCCGGTCGCTACGGCGCGTGCGTACCGCAGAAACTGCTCTCCGAGCGAGCGGTCGAGGCCGTATTTCGCGCGCATGTCCGCGTAGTACGACGGGCTGCCGCCGTCGCCGGCGAGCATGTAGATGGGATCTCCTGGCGCCAGGTGAATCAGCGTGAACGTGAGCGCGGTGACCCCCACGACAACCGGGAGTGCCAGGAACAGCCGGCGGAGCAGCCAGCGCCACGACGGCAGGTTCTCGCTCATCGACTCGCGACTGTAGTGGGCCTGACGGTTTCGAACGCCGCGCCCGTCCAGAGGCGGAACCCCGTGAATGCGGTTCGATGCGCACGCAGACCCTCCGAGTCGATCAGCCAGAAGTAGGGAACGTCCTCGGCCAACACCTCCTGGATTTCGACGTAACGGGCACGGCGGCTCGGCCGATCGACCATCTGTGACGCTTCGTCGAACAACGCGTCGATGCGCGGGTTGCGATATCCGGCACCGTTCGAGAAGGGATACGGCCCGATGTTCGACGACACGTAAACGCGACGCACGCCGATGTCCGGATCAGCGCCGTTGCAGAAGGACGCCAGCCCAAGGTCGAACGTTTTCTTGACGAACACCTGCTCCACCTGTGCGTTGAAGTCCACCGTGAGGAGTTCAAGGGTGATCCCGACAGCTTTGAGCTGCTCCCTCAGGACCTGCGCCAGCCGCTGATGGTTGTTCGCATGCGTAAACGTGATCGAAAAGCGGCTGCCATCCGGGCGCGCCTTCAATCCAGCCTGCTCCAGAAGCTGCCGAGCGGCTTCCTGATCGTGCGGGTATTGCCGCACCTCCGGCGTGTACGCCCAGGTGAGCAGGCGACTGATCGGGCCGGTCGCCGGTTGTCCCTGTCCGTAGTACACGCGGTCAACGATGAAACGGCGGTCGAGGGCATGCGCGAACGCACGGCGGACCCGAAGGTCGTTGAAGGGCGGACGCGTGAGGTTCGGTATCAGCACATCCTGGCACACGGAGCCGCCCGAACTGCCCGTGCTGGGTACCACTGCCATGTCCGGTCTCCGGCGCAACCGTCCAACGTCCGGCCCCGGGACGTTGCCGATGAAGTCGACGTCGCCGCTCTGCAGCGCGGCCACGCTCGTGGCGGGGTTCGGCAGGACTCGGAACACGATGCGATCGAGCCCAGGCAGCCCTTCGCGGAAATAGGCAGGGTTCCGCTGGAGGACGAGGCGGTCTCCCGGGGCGTAGCTCACGAAACGGAACGGGCCGGTGCCGAGAGGGCGTCGCGTCGGCTCTCCCGAGAGCAAATCCTGCCCGGCATACTGATGTCGCGGAATGATCGACGCTTCCACGACATCGAGCCGCTGAAGCAGCGGGCCGTAGGGACGCTTGAGCCGTATGACGACGGTCAGGTCGTCTGGCGTCTCAATCCGATCGAAGAGGCCTTCGAGTGCGGCCCGCGTTCGCGAGTGGTACTTGAGGAGCGCTTCCTCGAACGTGAATTTCACGTCGGCTGCCGTGAACGGCGCGCCGTCGTGCCAGCGGACACCAGTCCGAAGAGTGAACCGATAGGTCCGGCCGTCATCCTCGATCGTCCATCGTTCCGCCAGCTCGGGGACGGGGTTGAGCTGCTGATCGAGGCCGACCAGACCGTTGAAGATCTGATCGGTCACCGGGTGGGTGCCGCCAGACGTCGTGACTGCAGGGTTGAGGGCACCGGGGTCGCCGCCCAGCGCGACAATCAGCGTTGTCGATGGCGGCGTTGCGTCACGCGAATCAAGCGTGCACGCGTTGGTCGCCAGGACGAGGCCGGCGATCACAGTAACAATCCGCGGAGGGACGATCACGCGTGTGGATGGTAGCCCACCCGTCGCAATCCGTATAGCAGGACCGCGAGGCGGCTGGGCCTCCCGGTTCAAAACATGTAGGACATGCCGGCGTCGACGCTGACCCGCGGGTTCGGCCGAACGCCGATCCGCGACCCGAACAGAAATGCCGATTCGCCGACCCGGGACCCCGGATAGGCGTATCCGCCCACCCAGACGCGATACCGGGTGTCGTGCTCGTAGAGGGCGCGGAACGTAAGGCGCTCGTACGGCTCGCTTCTTAAAGACCCGGTGGTGTTCAGGTTCTTCTCTCCGTACCACGAGAAGTCCGTCGTTACGACGAAAGATTGTGGCGCCCGGCGCGGCGGGGGAATGCCGCTCTCGAGGCCAATCTGATGCACGAAGTCCGGGATGTCCGGCAACCGGTTGGCCGCTGGAGTCGCTGGCGTCAGTAGTCGCACATCGAGCCACGAG
>JAIVJE010000525.1 GCA_020200195.1 Acidobacteriota bacterium
GTCGCCGCCACTCCTCGCTACTTCCGGACGAATTTGTACTCGCCCGACGGATCGATCTGCTTGAGCTCCGTCACTCGACCGCCGTCCATGACGAACTCGAAGATGACGTCGGAGAACTCCTTCACGCGAAAGCGTCGCGGCTTCCACGGAATCAGCGGTCTGAACGGCTGGCCCACGAAAACGAGGCCAAGCACGCCGTTCTCCTTCAGCACGACCTCGAACTTTGCGCCTGTCGACGTCTCGTAGGTCCCGGCGTACGGCCGAAGCGTTGTCAGTTCTGACAAAGCCGCCGGCACGCGGCGCGTGAATCTCACCTCGGCCTCGTCGAGCGACATAAGCGCCGTATCGACTTCTCCCTGCGGGTTGGTGGAGAAGTTGACAGACCACTTGCCATTCTGCTCATCGTTGGGTGTGTCGAAGCGATCGTAATGAAAGTGGCTGAGCGGGAGCGCGATCTTGTGGAAATCGAAGAGCAGACCGGGGTCCTTTTTCGAAACGGTGACGACGCCGTAGGCCGGGTGCTCGAACTCGCCGACGTAGTCGTCGATCGGATGGGACGGGTGCGTTCCGGCGACGCGCACGCCGCCGGCCTTCGCACGGGCCGTTTTCCCCGCTTCCTTGCCCTTCAGGCGGATGTCGAGCATGCGCTGACTCCAGGGTGTCTCGTCCATGCCGAGGAGTCGCTCGTACACGTTGTAGGAGACCACGTTGTACAGCGGCGCGCAGTGGTCGCCGATGACGAGCACGATGACGCCCAGGCCGTCGTTCGGCATCATCGACACCTGCGAATGAAAGCCGTTGATGTCGCCGCCGTGCGACGAGAGCAGGTGCCCGCGATACGACATCGTGGAACGTCCTGCCCCGTACGCCTGATTCAGGACCTCGCCGAAGCCGCGCGCCTCGAGCTGCGTGTTCGGGAGCGCGATCGCCGGAGCCAGCGTCGCTTTCAGCACGTCGGCGGGAATGACCGTCCGGCCGCCGGCTTTGCCGTCGTTCATCAGGGCGATCAACCACTTCGACAGATCCTCGAGATTCGAGTTGATGGCTCCGGCGGGCCCGACGCCTGCCTGCTCCCGGTAATAGGGACGGTACTGGTCATGCCCAGCGGCGTGAAGATGCGCTCGCGGACGAAGTCCTCCCAGGGTTTTCCGGACAGCAGCTCGACAATGTAACCGGCGCCGGCGTACATCATGTTGTTGTAGAGGAAGGTCTGGCGCATCGGCTGCGACGGCTCGAGGTACTTGAGGCGCTCGAACAGCTCCTTGCGTGAAAAGTCGGACTTGTACCAAATGGCGTCGTGGCGCGTGATGCCCGTCCGGTGCGAGAGCATGTCGCGAATCGTCACCGTCGCATTCAGCTCGTCGTTGTAGAACTGGACGCTCGGCACGAACTGACGGACCGGCCTGTCCCATTCGAGCTTGCCCTCGGCGACGAGCAGGCCATTGGCGACCGCGGTGAACAGCTTGGTGTTCGACGCGATCGGCATTGTCGTCTTCGATGTGAACGGCAGCTTCTTCCCGTAGTCGCGAAAACCTTAGCCCTTCGCGAACACGAGCTTGTCCTTGACGACGACGCCGACGCCGATGCCAGGGGCGTTCCAGTCCTTGACGAGTTGTGCCATGTAGGCATCGAGGCCCTTGAGCTTCTCGTCAAGAGACCGGTCGGCCGCTTTGACGAAGGGTGAGACGATGACAATCGAGAGGACCAGTGTGAGCGGCAGGTGATGGGTGAGGGTGCGGGCATGCGCTCGGAGTGAAGCTGTCGTCATGGTTCGCGTTCCTTATCCTATCAGACTGCATCGTTTGTTGCAGTCACGGAATCTGCGCTGAAATAATCGGATTCGTCACGCGAGGGCGTCCGTGCCCATCAGACGAGCAGGACCGACCCTCTCCTCGCGACCGGACGCCGGGCAGGGTGCCACGTTCCCGAGGGACCACAAGGACAAGTCGGCTGCCTCAGTCTCCTGGGCGTGTCGAGGGATCACTTCTCAGCGCACTCGAAAAGCGCGCCGGCGCCCGCAATCTCGATGGCATACCTGTCGGCTTCGGCTTCGCTCCGCCGACTGATCGCACGATCGAAAAGCCGTTTGACCACAGCCGCCGATAGGATCAAGCTCAACGTCCACACAGTGAACGAACCTGCGCGAGGTCGAACGAGCGCGAATTGAGCCAGGTGCGACGCGGACCCGACGACAACTACAGCACCAAAAAACGACCATCCGAGAGCTCGTTCAGGGTGGCGCCGCCTCAGGTGTGCTGCCTCGTGTGCGAGAAGAGCGACAAGCTCACTCGAGGTCAATCGTGTCAATACGCTGCGAGACAGCAGGAGAGCGGATCTGATGTGACGAAACCAAGGCCCCACGCGATTCCCCTCATATACAGTTGCTGCGGAGGCTCGACGCTCTCTCTGATCTCGCGGCCATCTGTGACCTACGACACCGGCCGGAACAGGAAGAAATCGTGGACCGTGCGGGACAGCTGCGCGATCACCTTCTCACGCTCGGCTACCGGCTTGATCGAAGACTTGATGAAGACCGCAATCGCCACGTGTCCGGCGCCCTGCGGCAGCGTCATGATCCCCACATCGTTGGTCGTGCCGCCGATCGTGCCCGTCAGTTCGGCCGTCTCAGGCTTGTGGAGGCTTTTCTTGTGGATCTTTGCGAGCAGATCGACCATCGCATCGGGCGTCGCGGTGTCGCGGGGATCCTTCTCAAAGGCGGCGGCCGCGGCTTTGCGATCAGTCTCCGGCACTGCCTCGAACAACCGGCGCCACAGGGCCGGCGACCAGTCATCCTCCGGCGGCAGCGACGTGACGCCGGACCATCCGGCGATGAGACCCAGCGTGGCACGGCTGACGTCGATTCCCTCGAGGCCGAGCGCTTTCATCCGCGCCGTAACGGCGGCTGCACCGCCGGCCCGCTCCATCAAGAGGTCGGTGGCCGCGTTGTCGCTGATCAGCAGCATGAGCTCAAGCAGGTTGCGGATGGAAAGCGAGACTCCCGGCTTATTGAACAGGCCTGTCAGCGTCCCGCTGCCCGGATGGAGGTCTCGTGGCCGAAGTGTGACCATCTCGTCGAGCGACACTTCTCCGGCGTCGACGCGCCGTAACAGCTCCACGGCGACCGGTAGTTTGAACGTGCTGGCCATCGGGAAACGCTCGCCGCCTCGAAGCGCCAGGCGCCGGCCGGTTTCAAGGTGAAGGGCGGCCATGCCGGCGAGTCCGCCGGATCCTTCCGAGAGCCGCTCGACCTCGCGAGCCAGCGATTCGAGGCTGGCGTCAGCCGCGGGCGCGATTGTCGTCATCGACACGCGACCCGGACCCCAGATGGCCCTGCCGGGCGTCGCACCCGTGTGCTCACCGTCTTTCAGCACCGGCACGCCGTTCACCAGGACGTGCCTGACGCCGACCGAGTACTGGTGCGGCTTCTCGAATGTGGCCTTGTCAGCGATCGTCGCAGGATCGAAGACGACGATGTCGGCGAACATTCCTTCTCTCAGGAAGCCGCGGCGGTCCAAGCCCAAGGTGTCGGCCGGCAGGCCCGATAGCCGCCGCACGGCCTCCTGGAGCGAGATGAGCTTCTCTTCACGCACGTACCGGCCGAGCAGCCGTGCGACGTTGCCGTACGCGCGCGGGTGAGTCGACGACCGCACGAATACACTTTCGGGTGCCATCGAGGGTGCGTCGGAGCCGAACGACACCCACGGCAGTTTGATCTGCTTCGCCACGTTGTCCTCGGACATGAGGAAGTACACGACGGCGACGCGGGAGCGGTCCTCGCGCACGAGGTCCATCACGGTCTCGGGCCATTCCTGTCCCCGCGACTTCGCCACCTCGGCGACCGTCTTGCCGGCGAGCGGCCTGAGGCCGTCAGTACGGAATCCCACGAGCAGCATCTTCTCCGGCGTGCCGGCGGCGTGACAGACGTTCTCCCAGGTGTCGGCGGGCCTGGTCATTTCGTCGCGGATGCGACGTCGCGTGCCGGCGTCGGCGAGCCGCTCGAACAGCGCGTCGTAGCCGCCCTCGAGCGCCCACGGCGGCATGCACGCGTCGAAGCCGGTTGATCCCGCCGGGTAGGTATACATGTCGGCCGTGACCCGAAGGCCCGCTTTGCGCGCCGCCTCGATCCTGGCGATGGCGGCGTCGAGCTTGTCCCAGTTCGCGCGGCCCGAAGCTTTCAAGTGATAGATTTCGACCGGAAGGCCCCCCTCACGCGCGACCCGGATCATCTCGTCGATCGCCTCGAGCAGCCGGTCACCCTCGCTCCGCATGTGCGCAATGAACTTGCCCTGGTACCTGGAGGCGACGCGGGACAGCTCGATCAGCTCCTCGGTCGAGGCGTACTGGGCGGGAGCGTAGATCAGCGCCGACGTGACGCCCAACGCACCCTTCTCCATCTCGCGCCGCACGAGCTCCTTCATCTCCTCGAGCTGGGGCGGTGTCGGCTTCTTGTTCTCGAACCCGATCACGTGCTCGCGGACGGTGGCCGCGCTCACAAAGGAGCCCACGTTCGGTGAGATCCCACGCTGCTCGAGGTGCAGCAGGTATTCAGCGAGCGTCGTCCACGGCATGTCGTAGCGGATGTCACCCATTCGCCGCTCGCGGTAGACCTTCATCGAGGGCGACAGCGGTCCCATCGATCCCTCGCCGAAGATCTCGGTGGTCACCCCTTGCCGGATGTCGCCCTGCGAGCGTCCGTCCTGGATCAGCGAGACCTCGGAATGCGACAGCATATTGATGAAGCCAGGTGCGACGGCCAGCGTCTTCGCCTCGATCACCGTGCGAGCTGAAGCGCCTCGGAGGTCGCCAATCGCCGCGATGCGGTCGCCACGGGTGCCGATATCCGCTCGACGCGGCGGACCGCCGCTGCCGTCATAGACGGTGCCTCCCTTGACGAGCACGTCGAACGGAGCTTCGTCGAGCCTCCCCGCCATGAGCACGCCGGAGAACAGCAGACTCACCACAAGCTGCCAGGCCGTCGCTGTCATCGCGTGCCTCCTTCGAAGATTCGTCTCATGCCGCTCACCTTGTGCAATGAGTCATGCACAGATCAGGCCGTTGATGCTGTGGTGAACACCACATCGTTTGTGTATCTTGACAGCCTTCGACCTCAAGGGTTGGTCCTACGGGTTTTTCCTCCAGGACAGCTGGCGCGTGGCGGAGGACCTCACGCTCAACCTCGGCGTGCGATACGATCTGGACGGCTCCTTGACTGCCCTGAACCCCCTGGTTCGCATCGACAAGGGCCTGCACAGGAT
>JAIVJE010000526.1 GCA_020200195.1 Acidobacteriota bacterium
GTCCCAGCCTTCCATCGGCAGAATACAGAACCGGTTCCCGACCCGTACCCCGTGGGCGTCGAGCGGCTGCCCCAGCGGCGACTCGCCAGGCGGCGCCACGCTCGCATCGAAATCGAGGGAGATGCCTGCGGACGCGAGGTGTTGTCGAAATGCGTCAGCGGTTTTGAAGCTGGCGATGCGCGGGTACCGTACCTCGCTCACGCAGGGCCACCGGCAGGATCACGTCGAGCCCCGGCGTCCGACTCGAGGTAGGTGGTATAGGATGCGCGGGCTCCCTGGTTGTGTTCCCTGATCGTCTGCTCGACGCGCGGGTAGTCTTTCGCGTTGAGGTGCCGCAGCAGCGCGTGGTGCTCGGCCTGCGCGCGGGCGGCGCGGCGCGTCAGCACCCCTTCGAAGTAATGGCGGCGGAGGCGATCCCAATGATCGAACGCCCGCTGCATCATCTCCTGCAACATGGGCATGCCCGCGAGCTTGCAGATGGTCAGGTGCAAATGCGTGTTGAGGTCCGCCCACCGTTCGGTGGATCCGGCCGCCAGCGCGCGGTCCATTTCCTCCACGATGCCGGCGAGCATCTCCATGTCGGCGGCGGTCGCCCGATCGACTGCCGCGCGAGTCGCCACGAGCTCGAGGCCCTCGAGCACCGCAAACACTTCGTCGATCGAGTTGCGCGAGATCGGCGTGACCGTCGCACCGACGTGTGCGACGCTGACGACAAGCCCGTCGGACTGAAGGAGCCGCAAGGCTTCGCGGACCGGGATGCTGCTGATTTCGAAGCGCCGCGCGAGATCGTCGATGATCAGACGCTCCCCCGGCATCAGCTCGCAGCGGATGATCGCGCCTCGCAGCGTGTCATACGCAAACTGCAGCTTCGTCCGGTGCCGATTCACGCCGGACGGCGGCGCAAGGATGGTGGACGTCTCGGTCATACCGTGAGGCGGGTCTTCTTCGCAATCGCATGGTTCGCCAGCGTGCACGCGACCGCCGAGCCGATCGCGCGGTCAGGGCCGCACGCGATCGGCGTCCCCACGCGTACCGCGGCGCAGAACCGCTCTACCTCGCTCCGCGATGACGCGCGGCGCTCGACCTGCCCCTGCGTGGGTGTCGCGGTCGTCGGCGTGCCCGGCCGGTTCGCCGGCTGCGTCTCCGTCGTCTCGGCTGCCGGACCTTCGCCCCGGGGCGACACCGCGACGGACGTCGAACGCTCGCCGCCGCCTTCCTCGAACAGCAGTGCCTCGACCTCGCGAATGATGATCAAGGTGCCCTTGGTGCCCATGAACATTTCGTAATAGTCGTCGAACGCATTCGACTCAATCGACGAGAACACCACCGTCCGTCCGTGCGTGTACTCGAACGTCGCGTACACGTGGTCGTACACTTCGCGGCCGTCCTTGAATCGGTACACGCCGCCTGACGCGCTGACCGCCTCGGGCTTCGAGTCAAAGAACCAGTTCGCCACGTTGAGCTGATGGCTCGCGAGCTCCGCGAAGAGCCCTTGCGAGTACTTCCAGTACAGCCGCCAGTTCAGCAGGTGCTCGAAGGTCGGATAACCCCACTTCGACGGGTCGTAGTCTTTCGACGGCGGTTCCCCCTGGCGACGCCAGTTACCGTTACGATGCCAGGCGAGGCGCGAGTGATAGATGTCGCCAAGGAGGCCGGCCTTGATGATCCCCTCATACGCCGACTGGTACAGGGCGCTGTAAAACCGTGCTTCCATAACGGCGGCGCCATGACGACCGCTTCGATGTCTTCTTTCTGCAGCATGTCCTGCCATTCGGCATAGTGACGCGCCGCGGGCTGCTTGTTATTCGCCAGTACCTCGTCGGCCTTCTGCAGCGAGGTGGGATTGATGTCGCACAGCGCGCGGACATCTGCGAACGGGGGGCCGGTCACACCGAGCAGTGCGCGCCCCTGCGTACCCACCCCGATGAACCCGACGCGTACGGGGCCGCCCGACACGGGACCTTTCCAGACGATCGCGCCGCCGAGAGCGGCGAGCGCGGGGGTTCCGGCCAGCGCCTTCAGGAAATTTCGTCGTCCAAGTTCGCGTTGTTCCGGCGTCAGGTTCATACCAGGGCCTCATCGGTCCGAAGCGGCGCGGACCGGTTTCGATAGTGGCTGCGCAGGCGATCGATACCGGCAATTCTGCCGGTGCGAAACGCCAGCACGACGAGCACGGCGGCTGCTTCCACCAGGTTTTTGTTGACGAGAAGATATGCGCCTTCGCTGCGGGGTTCGGGCACCCCGCGTGTCGGGATGGCGGAGAGATAGAAGAGCGCCAACAACAGCAACGCGCCGGTGCACGCCGCCTGAGTGTAGAACCCGAGGATCAACAGCAGGCCGACAGCGACGAGCGCGGCGGCAACTGCCGTGTCGATCCACGGCAACCACGGCGATCCCGCAGCCGCACGAAAGATCGGGGCAAGCGGCCCGGATGCGGCGTTCAGATAGTCTGCGGACGTCCACCCTGCCAGAGGAGCACCTGCCCGCGTCCAGGCCGGACGCAGCAGCTTGAAGTAGCCCTCGTAAAGGAAATGCCACCCGATCAGCGTCCGCAGCAGGACCAGACTGATCTGCTGCAAACGCGACAGGTGCCCTGGCGTCACGATCATCAGTCCTCCACGACGGCTCCGGGATACCGTCCGAATACGATGGGGCGTTCCGACCCATCGTCCGGCGTGACGAGGGCGAGTACCGCCGGGTATGCGGCGCAATAGCGTTGCGCCAAGTCCGCGCCGCCCACGAGAAAAGCCGTCGATAGCGCGTCGGACGCAGCCGCGCTCCCCGTGATCACGGTGGCGCTGAGCACCCCCGAGGCGGGCCAGCCCGTGCGGGGATCGAGCACGTGCCCGTAACGTCTTCCCTCGACCTCGACGAACTGTTCGCCCGCCCCGCTGGTCCCGAGGGCGCCGTCGTGCACGGTGACGCGCGCGAGCCGTCGCCGTGCGCGGGGCGATCGGATGTCCACGGTCCAGTCGTCGCCGCGGCCGCCGAGGGCAAGAATGCTGCTGCGTCCGGCGGACACCAAGGCGTGGCGCACGCCGCGGCGCCGCAAGTCATCCGCCACGCGATCGAGGGCGTAGCCCTTGCCGATCGCTCCCAGGTTCAGTTCCATCGCCGGTTTGGCGAAGCGGACCCGCCCGGCGTCGGCGTCCAGCTCCACGCCGTCCATGCCGACGCTCGCGAGCGCCGTCTCCACTTCCAGTGCCGCGGGCAGTCGTCCTTCGCGCCGCAGGAATCCCCAGCACCGACTCAGCGGTGTAGTGGTCACGTCGAACGCGCCGCTGGTGCGGGCATGCAGGTCGCGGCACGTGGCGAGCAGCTCGAAGAGATCCGCATCGACGGGGGTCCAGTCGCGGCGCGCCTGCTGATTCAGCCGCACCAGCGGGCTGCGGTCGCGGAACACCGTCAGGTGCGCCTCGATGGCATCGACCAGGTCGAGTGCCGCGCGCGCGGCGGCAACGTGCCGCGCATCCTCGCCGGGAAGCGTCACTTCGAAGCGGCACGCCATCGCCTGCCGGTAGATGCGAATGAGATAGCCCGAAGGGAGCGGCTCAGCGGGAAGGGGCGCCCGGAACAGATCGCGCCGACTGAGGTGTCGGGCCTCGAACGCGTCAGAAGCGCCGGTCTGCGGCCGCATCGCGGCTCGCAGGCTACGGCTTTGGCGTAGGCGCTGTCAAGAGATCATATATGATATCCGGCCGTCGGGAATGATGCTCCTTTGGACGATCGGCGACCATGATCCACTTCGATCGTCAGCGCACACCGGCGGATCTGCTCCCGGGGATTGACCGGCTCTTCGCGCTGTCGGCTGGAAAGATTCGTTCCCTCGAGGACACGTGGAAACCGGAAGACGGCGCGCCGGTCTTCACGGTCGGGGGCCGGTACCACTCGCGCGGCTGGACGGAATGGACGCAGGGCTTTCAATTCGGTGCCGCCCTCCTGCAGTTCGACGCGACCGGCGAACGGGCATTTCTCGACCTGGGCCGAGCGAGGACGCTCGAACGGATGGCGCCCCACCTCACGCACATGGGCGTCCACGACCACGGATTCAACATTGTCAGTACGTACGGTGCGCTCTGGCGCATGGCGCGCGAGCGTCGCTTCGACGCCGACGCCTGGGAGCTGCGCTATTACGAACTCGCCCTCAAGGTCAGCGGCGCGGTCCAGGCGCGCCGCTGGAC
>JAIVJE010000229.1 GCA_020200195.1 Acidobacteriota bacterium
ACGCTCGGCGGACCGCTGCGCCGGGACGCCCTGTTCTTCTTCGGCAGCTACGAAGGCACGCTCGAGCGGGTCGGCCGTTTCGCCAACGCCAGCGTGCCGACCGCCGCGTTGCGCCGCGGCGACTTCAGCGAGACCGGCACGACCATCTACAATCCTTTCACCGGCAACCCCAATGGGACCGGACGGGTGCCGTTTCCCAACAATCAGATCCCTTCCAATCTGCTCAGCCAGACTGCGCAGCGGGTTCTCGGGCTCATCCCGCTTCCGACTCAGAGCGGGCTCACCGAGAACTTTTCCGCCTCGAGTGAGCAGAGGCTGGACCGGCATCAGTTCGATGCGAAGGTGAACTGGAACCGCACGGCCCAGCACCAGTTGTGGGCCAAGTACGGCTACATGGACGCGTTGGTGCAGTGTGACCAGGTGTTCGGCAACGAGGGTGGCGGCCCCGGCCTCTGCGACACCGGCTACGGCAAGGGAGACACCGTCGTCAAGCTGGCGACGGTGGGTCAGACGTGGACGTTCGGCCAGAACATGGTCATGGACGGCTCGTTCGGTTTCACCGACATGAACCAGGAAGTGACGTCGGCTGACCTCGGGCAGAACTTCGGTCTCGAGGTGCTGAGGATTCCTGGCACTAACGGTCCCGACTCGCGCCAGGGGGGAGTGCCCGCCTTCTTCACGGGTTTCAGTGACTTCGGGAACGCCCAGGGATGGATTCCGATCTTCCGGGACGATCGCAGTTACACCTTCAACACCAACGTCTCCTGGCTCAAGGGCAAGCACGACGTCCGCGCCGGTGTCGATGTGGTTCGGCACAAGCTGAACCACTACCAGCCGGAGATCGACAACCCGCGCGGCCGGTTCTTCTTCGGCGGCGGTGTGACCGCGCTCAGCGGCGGCGCCGCATCGAACATCTACAACCAGTTCGCGGCCTTCCTGCTGGGACTCCCGACAGAGATCAGCAAGAGTTTGCAGTTCGAAGAGATGACGACGCGGGAGTGGCAGTACGGCTTCTACATCCGCGACCGATGGCAGCCGACGGACAAGCTGACGCTCTCGTATGGCGTGCGCCTCGAACGGTATCCGCTGGCGCGACGGGCAAATCGCGGGATCGAGAGCATCGATTGGGATGCGCTCGATCGCGGCGAGGGTATGTTCGTGCTACTCGGGGGCCTCGGCGGGAACCCGGATGATCTCGACCTCAAAGTGAAATACCCCTGGCTGGCTCCGCGCCTGGGGGCCGCCTATCGGCTGAACGAGGACACTGTGGTCCGTGCAGGATATGGTCTTTCGGTCGATCCCATCCCCTTCGCGCGCCCGCTGCGTGGTTTCTACCCGCTGACCATCGCTCAGGCCTTCGTTTCAGCGAGTCCCTTCACGCCGGTTGGATCGCTGGAGAATGGCGTCCCCGCCCTGGCACAACCCGATATCCAGTCGGGCCGGGTGCCGCTCCCAGCGACGGCGGCGATGCGATCGCCGGGTCCGGGGGACATTCATCGCGGGTTCATCCACTCGTGGAACGCGACGTTCGAGCATCGCTTCGCATGGGACTTCGTCGTCGCGGCCAGCTACGTCGGTACCGCCACGCGGGAGGCACTGCTCGACCGCGACATCAACGCCGCCGGCGCGGGTCAGGGTCAGGCTGGCCGCCCGCTCAGTCGTTTCCGCCGGACCGCCGCCACCACCGCGTGGGCGCTCGGCGACATCGAGGGTTGCGACAAGTGCGGGCATGCCGACTACCACGCGCTGCAGGTGGCGGTGAATCGCCCGTTCAAGAATGGCCTGCTCGTCAAGGGGGCTTACACGCTCTCGCGTGCCAAGAACAGCTTCTCGGGGGGACCGTTTGGCGGGACCGACGATGTGGGGTGGGCCGGCATGGCGTGGAACCACGAGAGCGTGCTCGATCGCAACTACGGTCTGGCCGGCTATGACCGGACGCACATCTACTCGGTCGGCTTCGTCGCCGAGCTGCCGTTCCGCGCCGAGAACAACCGGATGCTCGATGCGGTGATCAGCGGCTGGCAGGTCAACGGCATCGTGCAAGGGGCATCGGGGACGCCGTTCACGGTATGGGCGCCAGGCGATTCGGTGAACGCGCCCGGTAACCAGCAGGTCGCCGATCGCGTCGGTGAGCCCGGCAGCATCGGCGATGTCGAGATCGGCCAACCGATTTACGACATTACGGCCTGGCGGGCGGTGACCGATGTGCGGTTTGGCAACGAGACACGCAACAGCATCCGGGGCCCCGGATACCGCAATGTCGATTTCTCGATCTTCCGGCACTTCTCCCTCGGCAGCACGAGACGTCTGGAGGGACGGTTCGAGGTCTTCAACTTGTTCAACACGCCGCGCTGGAGCAACCCGGCGAACAACAGCGGGAATCTCGTCGGCCATCCGCGCTTCATGCAGGTCACGTCGGCGAACCAGCTCTTCGACCGCCAGATCCGCTTCGGTTTCCGATACAGCTTCTAGAAGGCTGCCGGACGGTCATCTTTTGAAGGGTGCAGGGCTCAACCCCTGCACCCTTTTTGTCTACTGTCGTCGTCGTGATGCCTATGTGGACCCTTGCACTGTTGATCGCGTTTCTCCTCGCCGGGCCGGCGCAGGGTGCCGGCGTGCAGGCGGACGCGGTGGGGGAGGCGCAGCGGACCCGTACTGCGCAAGGTGGTTGCTCTCGAGCCGGGCAACATTCGTGCGCGGACGCTTCTCGGCGACGCGCTGCGGGCGCAGGACCGCGAAGAGGCAGCCGCGGAGCAGTTCGCTACCGTGACGTCCAGCGATCCTGCGAGCGCGCGTGCCTGGCTCGGCCTGGGCCGAAGCTACGAAGCGCTTGCGCGGCGGGCGTTCGCGCGGCTCGAGCAGCTCCCGGATGGTTCCACGTACGCGGCTCTGCTCCGCGCCGACGTTCTGGCAGCATCGGCGAATCTTCAGGGCGCCATTGAACTGTACCGGCAAGTGCTCGAGCGCAGCCCGGCGCTCCATCCGGCTCGCGAAGAACTGGCGATCGTGCTGGAGCGGGCGGGCGATGAAGCCGGCGCCGCAGAGGAACGGAAGCGTCTGAATCAGTCCTGCGAGCGGCAGCGTGTGACGACCGCCGCGTGCGAGTTCCGCGCAGGACGGCATGCTGCCGTGGTCCGGCTGCTCCAAGGCTCGCGCGGCGCGGCGTCATCCTATTGGCTGGCGAGGGCCTATAACGAGCTGGCGCGCGATGCGTTCAACCATCTCGCCGCGCTGCCTCCGTCGCCGGAGCTGCATCAGTTCCGCGCAGGGATGCTTCGGGATCGCGGGAAACATCTCGAAGCCGCCGAAGAGCTGCGACTCGCCAGCGAAATGGTCCCCGGCGACCTCGTTCTGCAGCAGGAACGAGCCAGGGCACTTCTCGACGCCAAGAGCTTCGATGAGGCAATCCGACTATTGGAGCCACTGGCCGCCCGAATGCCCTCGGCCGACACCCTGTTTCTGCTAGGTGACGCGCTGCTCATCTCGGGTAAGCCTGCGGAGGCATTGCCGAAGCTGAAGGCGGTTGTCGCCCGCGTTCCCGGCTTTCTGCCGGCACACGCGGCGCTTGGACGCGCCTACATCGAAACCGGGGATGCGCGTTCTGCGATCGCGCATCTCGAAGCCGCGTTGAAGGTGGATGAGGACGGAAGTGTCCATTACCAGCTGGCGCGCGCGTATCAGGCGACCGGCCGCATGGCGATGGCTAAACGAATGCTCGAGAAGTACGCTGCTATCGAGAAGGCCCGCCGGAACCACTAGACTGCCGGACTTCGAGCACCTGGTCGGCGCGAACGTCGTTCAGGACCTGGATGGCAC